>JALHNN010000037.1 GCA_022843505.1 Sulfuritalea sp. | reverse complement strand
GTGCTCGCCATCGCCACCGGCATCTGCGACGGGCTGGGGCTGGGCAACAATGCCCGCGCCGCGCTGATCACCCGCGGCCTGGTGGAAATCACCCGCTTCGGCGAAGCCCTGGGCGCGAAACGCGAAACCTTCATGGGCCTGGCCGGCATGGGCGACCTGGTGCTGACCTGCACCGGCGACCTGTCGCGCAATCGCCGGGTCGGCCTGCTGCTGGCCGAGGGGCGCGCCCTGCCCGATGTCATCCGCGAACTGGGCCACGTTGCCGAGGGCGTGCCCGCCGCGCGCGAGGTCGCGCGCCGGGCGGAAACCCTGGGTGTCGACATGCCGATCACGCGCGCCGTGACGGCGGTCCTCGACGGCCGCATCACCCCGCGCGCGGCGGTCGAACAACTCATGGCGCGCGAAGCCCGTCACGAATAGGGCTCAGATCCCTCCGGCGTAATCCTGCTGACGCCAGGCTTCATAGACCATCACCGCCACGGCGTTGGAAAGATTCAGGCTGCGGTTGCCCGGGATCAGCGGCAGGCGCAGGCGACGATCATCGGTGAACTGCGCCAGCACGTTCGATGGCAGCCCGCTCGATTCCGAACCGAAGACAAACGCATCCCCGGCATGAAGGTCGGCGCTGGAGGGACGGCGATTCGCCTTCGTCGTCAGCGCGAAGATTCGCGCCTCGCCCAGCGCGGCGCGACACGCCGTCCAGTCGCGATGCACGGTGACGCAGGTCATCTCGTGATAGTCCAGTCCGGCCCGGCGCAACTGCGCGTCAGACAAATCGAATCCGAGCGGTTCCACCAGGTGCAGGCTGCAGCCGGTGTTGGCGCACAGGCGAATCGCGTTGCCGGTATTCGGCGGGATCTCGGGGGCGATGAGGACAACGTGGAACATGGCTCAGACCTTTCTCCACCCCAAAAGTAAGCCCCGGCAGCGGGAGGCTCCGCGGTCAATGGCCACGGGATTCAATATATCCGCTTGAGGCAGGCCCGTCCGCAGCCGCGTCCTAAGCCAGCGAATAGGGCAGAAAACGTCCTTAGTACTGCGCATTGTCTGCTGGTCCGGGTCGCTATATTCGTGACAGGCTCGCTGGGCGGGCATTCTGTCTTTCCAGAAAAATCAGAGGGTTTCCGTTTGCAGCCGATAGGTGACACGCCATGTCTTCACTTTATCTGAAACACTTCGAACTGGAAAAGTCGCCGTTTCAGATTACGCCCGACATTGACTTCTTTTTTTCCGGAAGCCAACGTGGGGGAATCTTGACGGCTCTTCTGCATGTTGCCTGCCACGAAGAGGGCATGGTTACCGCCGTGGCCGAAGTCGGCAGCGGCAAGACCCTGCTGGCCCGACTGATGCTGAGTCGGCTGCCGGCGGACATCAGCACCGTCTATCTGGCCAACCCCAGTTTCAGTCGCGACGAAATCATCAGCGCCATTTCGCGCGACCTGGGGCTGACCGAGCGCAAGGAATCGACGGAGGAAAATCTCGCCCAGTTGCATCAGGAGCTGCTGCGTCGGCACTCGCTGGGGCAGCGTGTCCTGCTGGTCATCGACGAGGCCCATGCAATGCCGCCGGAGTCCCTGGAGGAAGTCCGGCTTCTATCCAATCTCGAAACCGATCGTCACAAGCTGGTCAACATCATGCTCTTCGGGCAGCCGGAGCTGGACGAACTGCTGCAGGACCGTCGCCTGCGCCAGGTGCGCGACCGGGTGATCCATCGCTTCGAACTGCCCCCCCTGCCCAAGGAAGAGGCCAACGCCTACATCGATCATCGCTTGCGCGTCGCCGGCTGGAAGGGCGGGCGTCTGTTCACCTCCGGCGCTATGAGCCAGTTGCTGCGGGCATCGCAGGGCCGGGCACGCCGCATCAATCTGCTTGCCGACAAGGCCCTGCTGGCGGCCTATGCCGAAGGCGTGCGCCAGGTCGAAAAGCGCCACGTCAAGGCAGCGTGCAGCGAACTGCATGCCGACCCGGATCCGGTCTCGCGCCTGGCATTGCCGGGATGGCGCGTCTGGGCGACCGGCTTTGGCTTGGCCGTGCCGATGGCCGTGGCGGCCGTGCTTGTGCTCGGATGGTTCCGTAATCCGCCGCTGGCGCAGGCCCACGCGGTTGCTGCTGCACGGCCGACCGTGCCAATGGATAAACCTGCGTCGCCAGCGGATGCTGTCCCGCCGCCAAAGGCAGCGGAAGAAAAGCCCGTTGCCATGGTCGCTGCCCCACAGGCCGCCCAGCCGGCAGCGCAGAAATCCATATCGCCCGGCGAAATCTTCGGAGTCGCCGCGGTCGTGCGCAAGACGGAACAGCGGCTGGCCGACCCGGCGGCCCGTGGCTACACGCTGCAGCTGGCGAGCCTGCCCTCCATGGACCACTTGCCGGGCTACATCGAGCAGATCGCCCGCCACGTCGATCCGGCGCTCATTTACGCCCACGATCGCAAGTACGGGGGCAAGTCGTCGGCCGCCGTTTATGTCGGCAGCTACGCCACCGAGCAGGAGGCGAGACAAGCGTTGCAGGCGCTTCCGCAGGACCTCAAGCACAACCAGCCCATCCTGCGCACCTGGGCCGCGATACGCCAGGAGCCAAAACCTTGAGCATGGCGATTGGGGAGGTCTCCGACGGCGCGGCGCAAAGGCGTCGCTGGCCCGTGCTTGTGCCCCGTCTGGCAGTCCTGTTGCTGCTGGGCGCCTGCGCCAGCCCCAACCCGCCGCCATCCACCCAGCATCTGGATCCCCCACCTCCGGTGCCTGGCAAGGCCCCGGAGTTCGCCGTTGTGCCGCCTCTGCCCAAGCCGCCCACGCCGATGGAAAGGCCGGAACTCTACAGCGTGGTGGTACATGAAACGCCGGTACAGGATCTGTTGTTCGCCATAGCGCGCGATGCCAAGCTCAACGTCTCCATCCAGCCGGGCATCAGCGGCACCGTGACCATGAGTGTGCTCGACCAGACCCTGACCGAGATCCTCGATGTCATTGGCAAACAGGTTGACCTGCGCTACGAGCTGAACGGCAAGAATCTCACGATCTCGCCCGATCGGCCCTTTCTCAAGATCTATCGCATCGATTACCCGAACATCACGCGCCGGGCTGACAGCACGGTGAGCATTTCGACCAATATCGCCAGCACGGGAAGCGGCACCGGCGGTACCGGCAGCAACGCCTCGAACAGTTCCATCGTGAATCAGGCGAATAACATGTTTTGGGTCACCCTGGTGGCGAATCTTCGCGAAATCCTCGCGCAAACCGATCCGATTGTTGACGCGTCGGGTGCCAGTAGTGCCGCACCGGCGGCATCAACCGCGCCGGCGGCAAGTTCCGCGACCACAGGCAGGGTGCAGACCTCGGCGCCGGCGGCACCCGCTACGCCGGCAGCAGGCCAAACCGGTGGTTCGGGCACGGCGGGTGCGCCCCCAACGCCCGCCTCATCGCCGCCAGCGGTATCTCCAGCACCAGTGCCTCCGCCGGCGGCAACGCTCGCCGCGCCGGCGACCAGCGGCCAGGCGGCGACCGGCCCGCGCAGCTATCGGGAAACCGGTTCGGTGATCGCCAATCCCGAGAACGGCGTGATCAACGTCCGCGCCACCCAGCGTCAGCATGAAAAAGTCCGTGAGTTCCTCGACGGCATCATGGGCAATGCACGGCGCCAGGTGCTGATCGAGGCGACGATCGTCGAGGTTGATCTTTCCGATCGCTACCAGCAAGGAATCGACTGGTCGCTCCTGCGAACCGCAGGATCGGGGAATGGCACGGGAATCAATTTCGCGCCTGCCGGTCCTGCCACCGGTCAGCTGACCGGTGGCGTATTGAGCAGCGTCGTCAGCCTGAACTGGAACAAGACGAGTTGGGAATACAGTATGGCCACGGCGCTCCGGCTGCTTGAGTCTTTCGGCACCTTGCGTGTGCTGTCCAGCCCCAAGGTGTCGGTCCTGAACAGCCAGACCAGCCTGCTCAAAGTCGTCGACAACGAGGTGTATTTCACCATCACCGTGACTCCGGGAACGGCGGCAACGGCCACTTCTGCGGCTACGCCGGCGACATACTCCAGCAGCGTGAATACCGTCCCGGTTGGTTTCCTGATGTCGGTCACGCCGCAGATCAGCGGCCATGGGGAAGTGATTCTCAATCTGCGGCCGACAATCAGTCGCATCACCTCTTTCGCCACCGATCCGAATCCCGACTTGGCACGTGCCGGCGTCGTCAATCGCATCCCGGTAGTCCAGAGCCGCGAGATGGAATCGATCCTGCGTGTGCAATCGGGCGACATTGCCGTCCTCGGTGGTCTCATCCAGGACACCCGCGACCGCAAGACCGATGGTGTGCCAGGCATCGGCAACGTGCCCGTGGTGGGCGATCTGTTCAAATACTCGGACAACCGCAGCAGGAAGACGGAACTCGTGATCTTCCTTCGCCCGACCGTGCTTACCGACAGCAGCCTGGATGGCGATTTCCGCCAGTTCCGCGCAAACCTGCCCGAGGCAAGGGATGCCTTCTACCAGCCGGCCGACAGGGGCAGGGCGGCTCCGAGGCGACCATGAGCCTGTTGCTCGACGCACTGCAGCGCGCCAGCCTGGAGAAGAAGAAGCTGGCGGAGGCGCGTAGCGGCGACCCGCCTGCCGAACCGCCGGTACCTGTCCCGTCTACATTCCCGGAACTGACGCTGGAGCCGGTCGAGGAGCCCCCGGCGCACGCCGCGTCCTACCCCGACCCGGCGAGCGACAGCCCGTCGTCGGTTGTGGCGAACTCATTGGACAATGAGGCAGAACCGGCGCCCGATCTCGTGCCGATCACTGAACGTCCCGCAATGGAACTCGTGGCGACGGCCGACGCAACCGCGGTTCCCGAAAGCAGCAGCGGGCAATTCCTGGATGGAGTGCCGTCGGAGCTCGCCACAGTTCAATCACAGCCGGACAAGTCTTGGCCGGCCGAGCCCGCCGCCGAGGTTCCGGTAGTCGGCGCGGATTCCGCTCACGCACAGTCTCCAGCACTAGATACGCGACGTGAGCCTACCGGTGCGGTCGCTACCAACGGCACCACGCCGTACAGTACGCCACCGCCCACACCTTCACGAGCTGACCCATCGCCACGTATTGCACGCGAGATCCTCGCCGCACACTCTCCGCCCAAGCGAAAGTTGGCCACCAGGACCATCGTACTTGGTGCGCTGATCGCGGTGGCAGCCCTGGTCAATGCGGCATTCTTCCTGGGCTTTTTCGATAGCCTGCTAGGTACCGACGATAGCGTCGTCGGCACAGGTGTCGCCGTCGCGCCGCCACCTGCGCCGGCTCCCCCGGCTGAGCAACCGGTGCCGGACGCACATGCGACTGGCGCAGTGCCGGCTGACGCGGGGGCGTTGGCCGGTGCCGAATCTGCGTCACCCGTGGTCGGGCAGGGCGCGGGGACGGGCGCTGCGGCAAAGACACCGCCGCTGCCCAAACCGGATGTGAGCGAGGGCAAGGCACGAGAGAGGCAATCCACGCCCGGCGCACCACGGTCGCCGCCAACGGTACTGGTCAGCCGACCGGCCCCCGCCAATCCCTTGCAGAGTGCCTATGAGGCGCTGCGCGCCGGGCGCTACGAGGAAGCGGGCATCGCCTACCGAGATGCGCTGAAGAGCAATCCAGCGGAGCGTGATGCCCTGCTTGGCCTCGCCCATCTCGCGCATCGCGCCGGCAGCTTCGATGAGGCGCGCGATCTCTACCAACAGGTGTTGCGGCTGGATCCGGAGCAGCCGGATGCTGTTGCCGGCCTGCTGAGCATTGCTTCAGCGAGCGATTCGGCGAGTGCGGCCAGTCGCATACGCGACATGGCCGAAAGGTCGCCGCAGTCGCCGGTCGCCATGTCGACCCTGGGAAGCATGCTGGCGCGGGAGGGGCGAATCGGTGAAGCCCAGCAGGCCTTTTTCCAGGCCTATGCGCTCGATCCCGAGAATCCACTGCATGCCTACAACCTTGCGGTTGCCCTCGATCGCCTGCACAAATACGCGCAGGCGCGCGAGTACTATCAGCGCGCACTGGCACTTGCCGAGAAAGGCGGGACTTCTCGCGTTGCCGGTTTTCCGGTTGAGCAGGCGCAGACCCGCCTTGAGCAGCTGCGCGGGGCCGTCAGCGAGGCTTCGGAGGCACGCCCGGTCGCATTGCCGGCTCGGTAAGTGCCGGCCAAGGACGGTTGATGAATACTCCCAAAGACAACACCGGCAAGCCCCCCGTCCGGCTCGGTGATCTCCTGCTCGAAAAGGGGCTGATCACCCAGGATCAGCTGCGTATCGCGCTGCTCGAACAGAAGGCCATGGGCAAGCCCTTGGGCGAGGCCCTGCTGGCACTGGGCTTTGTCACCGAAGATGCGATGCGCGGTGCCCTCGCCACGAATCTCGGCGAGGTCGCCATCAGCCTGGGCGGTATCGTTGCCGACCCGGCAGCGCTCAAGATCATCCCGAAGGCATTGGCAAAGCGCCACACGCTGTTTCCGGTCAGTTACGACGCCGTCGGCCGGGAACTCCTGATTGCCAGCGCCGACCCCGGCGATATCGTTGCCGGCGATCAGGTCAACGCCCTGCTTGCCGGCAAACTGAAAGCGATCTGGCGCCTTGCCAGCAGTGCCGAAATCCATAGCGCCATCGAGCAGTACTACGGTCATGAGCTGTCGATCGACGGCATCCTTCACGAACTCGAAACCGGGACCATCGACACTGCCAGTCTGGCCCAGAACACCGGCGGCTACAGCCATCCGGTGGTTCGCCTGATGGATGCCCTGCTGGCCGATGCCACCTTGCGCGGCGCATCGGACATTCATTTCGAACCGGAGCCCCATTTCCTGCGCATCCGCTACCGGATCGACGGCGTACTGCGGCAGGTTCGCGTGCTGCACACGCGCTACTGGTCAGCAATGGTGGTTCGCCTCAAGGTGATGGCGGGTATGAATATCGCCGAAACCCGGGCCCCCCAGGACGGCCGGATATCGCTGACGATTGCCGGCCGCCAGGTCGATTACCGCAGCGCAGTGCAACCGATGATCCACGGCGAGAACTTCGTGTTGCGCGTACTCGACCGCGCGCGCGGTCTGGTACCCATCGACGGGCTGGGTCTGTCAGATCACCAGCTGACCCAATTGCAATTGATGCTCGCCCGCCCGGAAGGCATCCTCCTCGTAACCGGCCCGACGGGTTCTGGAAAAACCACCACCCTGTACTCCGTGCTCGGCCACCTCAACAACGAGGGGGTCAACATCATGACCCTGGAAGATCCGGTCGAATATCCCCTGCCGATGGTGCGCCAGACCTCGATCTCCGAGGTCTCGAAAATGGACTTCGCCGAGGGTATCCGCTCAATGATGCGTCAGGATCCGGATGTCATTCTGGTTGGCGAGATCCGCGACCATGATACGGCCGAGATGGCGTTTCGCGCGGCGATGACCGGCCACCAGGTGTTCTCGACACTGCATACGAATTCGGCGATCCAGTCGATTCCGCGCCTGCTCGACCTAAACATCAAGACCAATGTTCTCGCCGGCAACGTGATCGGCATCGTCGCCCAGCGCCTCGTCCGCACCCTGTGCAAGAAGTGCAAACGCCCGGATGTGCCCGGCCCGGTGGAGGCGCAGCTTCTCCGGTTGGCGCCGGAAGATCGCATCACCCTGTATCGGCCTGTCGGCTGCGCGGCGTGCGAACAGCAGGGTTACAAGGGGCGCATGGCGATCTTCGAACTGCTGAAGTTCGACAAGGGCCTTGACGAGCTCATCACCCGCAATGCAAGCGTCAATGCCCTTTACGACTACGCGGTCGAACGCGGATTCGTCAGTATGGCGGAGGATGGCCTGCGGCGGGTTCGCGACGGCCTGACCACGGTCGACGAAGTCAGCCGGGTCGTCGACCTTACCGAAGCGCTTGCCTGATGCCGCTCTACAAGTATCGCGCGGCCGATGCCAATGACAGGATCGTCAAGGGGCAGATAGAAGCTCTGCACGAAACCGACCTCGAAACGCAACTCAGGAGCGTCGGACTTTCGCTGGTGCGCGCCACCGTGGTCAGGACGCGCAGCCGCAAGGTCAAGAGCCTGCCCCAGCAGGAAATCATCGGCTTCATGTTCCAGCTGGAAATGCTGATTCGTGCCGGCGTGCCTATCCTGGCGGCACTTGGTGACATGCGCGATTCGGCGGAGTCCATGGAAGGCCAGATCCTCGCCGCGGGCGTGTATCAGCGCGTCGAAAATGGCGCCACGCTGGCCGAGGCCATGGCCTTCTATCCGGGCATATTCTCCGAGGTCATGGTTAACCTGGTCCGCTCGGGCGAAGTCACCGGCCAGCTGCCGGAGGTCCTGAAAGAGCTGGTACGGTCGCTCAAGTGGCAGGATGAACTCGCCGCGCAAACCAAGAAGCTGATGATGTACCCGACCTTCGTCGTCGTCGTCATCAGCGGTGTCGTCTTTTTCCTGATGATCTACCTGGTACCGCAGCTGGTCAGCTTTCTTGCCAGCATGGGGCAGAAGACACCGCTGCAAACACGGATACTCATCGTGGTCTCGGACATCTTCGTTCGCTTCTGGTGGTTGATTCTCGCGATACCGCCGGTAGTCGTGACCGTGCTGGCCGGCGTCATCCGCGTGAATGAACGCGCCCGCTATACCGCGCACCGAATCCTGCTGGGCATCCCCGTGATCGGTGCCGTGCTGAAGAAGATGATCCTGGCGCGCCTGGCCGACACGTTTGCCCTGATGTACAAGACAGGGATTCCAATCATCGAGGGATTGGAGCATTGCAAAAAGGTGTCAGGCAATCTGGTGATCCAGGCAGCACTGACGCGAGTCGTGGAACGCATCGCCACCGGCACGTCGATCTCCGCCAGCTTTGCCGAGGAGCGATTGTTTCCGATGCTGATCATCCGCATGCTGCAGGTGGGAGAGTCGAGCGGCGCGCTGGATCATGCGCTCAACAATGTCAGCTATTTCTATACCCGCGAGATTGACGAGTCCATCGGCAAGGTGCAGGCCCTGATCGAACCTGTGATGACCGTAATCATGGGGCTGATCCTCGGCTGGATCATGATGGCGGTGCTCAGCCCCATCTACGACACCATCTCGAAGATGAAGACATGAAGACGCTGCGCTACCTCAGCCCTGCCGGCGACGAGACCTGGTGCCTCGTCGGTGGCAATTGGCAGCCGGCCGACACCATAGCCGACGGCTTTGTCTGGCTGGTCACCGACCTTCCCGAAGAAAGTTTTGCCGAGATCAAGACGCCGCGCCTGTTCGGCCAGGACCGCAGTGCATATGTCGACCGGCAACTGGCGGCGCGCTTCCCGGAGTCGACCTATCGGATGACCCTGGCCGCCGGCGGTGGCGACTTGCTTGACCGCCTGGCGCCCACCCGGCATGTCCTATTCGGGGTCGATGCCGGGGAACGAATTGATGCCGAGATCGATGCGCTGCCGCAGCCTATCGCTGCCGTAGTGCCGATGTCCATGCTGCTGGCGCGCTTCGCCCAGAACCGCGCGCTGCCGGAAGACCTGTTCGTCGTTCTGCCAGGGGAAGGCAGCCTTCGCATCGTCTTCCTGCGAGCGCGGACGCCGGTCCTGACGCGCCTGACGCTGACGCCCAACGAGCCAAAGGCTCAGCTTGACGAGATTGTCCGTACCCTGCGCCATCTCGAAAACAACCTGGGGCTTCGGCGAGGTGGGGAGCATGCCGTCCTGCTGTTGGGGGACGCCGGCGAACTGGCGCCCTTGATGACTTCGCAGCGTCTGCGTCTGGTGGAATTGCCAAAGTACCAGAAGCAGTCGCCCGCGGATTGGCGCATTCCCCTTTTCGACCTCGCGCTCAAGGACGGGACGCCGCAGGTGGCGCCGATGGCGCGTCGGGTCGGCTATCTCTCTTCGCGGCTGGGCCGAGCCGCACGGATTCTGGCACTCGTGATCGCAGTGGCCGGCATCGGTGCAGTCGGCAGCAACCTGGGATCGATTCTGTCCCTGATCGCACAGGAACGGGGCATTGCGGCGGCCATACAAGATCTCGACGGTCAGATCGCCACCGTGGAAGGAGAGATCGGAAGCTACGGCGTCGCACCGGATCTGTTGCGCAATGCGATTGCCATCTACGATCGTGAGATTGCAACGGTCCCGCCGCTAGAGCGAGGTTTTCGCCTGGTAGCGGATGCGATTTCCGCCGACCCGGCCCTGCGTCTGAGTGAGTTGCAGTTGCGCCTGATCTTGCCCTCGGCCAATACTTGCGGCGTTGACCTGACATCCGAGGATGGCATGAAGCGTCCCGAAGCTACAGCGCCTGGTGTTGCCAAGCGGCGCATCGAAATCGGTTTCGACCTCACGATTCCTGGATCTTATGGTCCGCGCGACCGGGCGCAGACCGTGAGGTTGGTCTCACACAGGCTGACAGACGTCGGCGGCCTAAGCCTGTGGACTGATGCCAACAAGGAACTATCCGCGGGGAATCTGCGCGGCGGGACAACGGTCAACGCCGCGTCCCGCCAGGGTTGGTGCTTTACCGTACCCGGCATGCCCTCCGAGGACGGAGTGCCGGCCCAGGAGAAGGGGACATGAGCCCGGAACGTATGCTTTTCGAGCGCTCGCGCGGTCCGTTGAATATGCTTGGCGCTGCGATTTTCCTGGCCCTGACACTGGTGTTCGGCAGCATTTATCTCCGTGACTCGCTCAAGGCCCGGGTGTTACAGAACCAGGGAACGCTTGCCGCGCAGCGGACGGCCTTGGAAACCAAGCGCCAGGATCTGCAGAACGTCATGGCGCACATCGAACAATTCCGAACGCTGAAGAAGCAGGGCCTGATCGGTCGCGCCGACCGAGAGGGCTGGGTCGAGCAACTAGTGATCAGCCGTGAGCGCCTCGGAATTGGCAGCGCCCTCGTCTACAATCTGAAGCCGGCGCAGGCAATACTCGATTCCACCGTGGCCGACCCGAATGCATCGTCTACAGCGGCATTGGCTGTACCCTTGGACCCCGGAGTACCTCAGAGCCATGACCTCGATTTCGAACTGACAGGTGTCCATGAGGGTGAATTGATCGCCTTTCTCGATAACTACCGCGACCAAGTGCGGGGCCGCTTTCGGGTTCAGTCCTGTCGGTTGGGTAAGCCAGCATCCGATGGGCTAACTGTTGCCTGTACACTGCGCTTCTTCAATCTTCCTGATCAGGAGCCTGCGAAGTGATTGAGAATGGCGAACGTGAGCGACAGGGAGTTTCGAGCGTGAGCTTGTTTGAAATGCCGACTTTCGTGCCCGCAATATTTATACTTGCTACAGCGTTTGCGCCTGTGATCGCACATGCTGATAGTCAAAAGAGCGGTTTCGGCACGCTGTTCTATTCGCCGCAGGAGAGATTGGCAATTGCTGCGGTTAGGCGCACTGCTCCTGGAGTGATGGCAAATCCTGGGACCGTTGTCACCGTGAGTGGCCTGATTAGGCGTGACAGTGGCAAGGGTAGCGCTTGGATCAATGGTCATGTGGTGGCTGAAGGCCAAGCAGTTGAGTCGGTCGGTGTTCCCGCGATAGAGAAGCGCCACATAACAGTGGAGGGACACCGCATCCGCGTTCGCGAAACTGTCGATATTGAAAGCGGGGCGCGTGGTGATGCCTTAGCAACTGGATCGGTTAGCGTAAAGAAATCGAAATGAACCGTGGCAATAAACATTTGCAACGGGGTGCTGGTCTGCTCCTTATGCTTGTTGTATTCGGCACGGCCGCAGGCTTTCTTGCTATCAGTATTTTCAGCAGAGTTAGTCAGCAAGCCACGCTTGCCACTACTACGTCAGCTGCGCTATCGCAGGCCGTGGATGCTCTGATTGGTTTTGCGGCAAGCCACACGAATGCTGGAAACCCTTACCTTCCCTGTCCGGACAGAACTACGGGGGCGGGGGCAAATGATGGCGCAGAGGATAGGGTAGGAGGTGCCGGATCGAA
>JALHNN010000036.1 GCA_022843505.1 Sulfuritalea sp. | reverse complement strand
CGCGGCCGGCGCCGCACCCCCGCTGCCCGCGATCGACGGGCTCGATGCCGAGCGCGGGCTGGGCCTGCTGCGCGGCAACACCGCTTCCTATCGCCGCATACTGGGCATGTTCGCCAGCAGCCACGGCGAGGATGCGGGGCGCATTCTCGCGGCACGCGAGAGCGGCGACCGCGAGGCCGTGCGCAAGATCGCCCACGGGCTCAAGGGTGCGGCCGGTTCGATCGGGGCGACGTCGATCGCCATGGCTGCCACTTCGCTGGACGCGGCGCTGCGCGCCGATGATGGCGACGCACGGATCGACGACCTGAGCCTGAAGCTGGTCACCGAGCTGGACAGGCTGATCGGCGGCGTGAATCAGGCTCTGGCCTGAGCCCGGCGCGGCATTGACCCCGACCCGGGGCTCGGGGATACTCGGCACCATGTCTTACCGGTGACCCGCTCCGCAAGCATTGGCCTCGCAAAACGACATCCATCCGATTGCTGCCGCATCGACGCCAACCGACATCAGCAAGCCGGCGGCGGGGGCGGTGTCGAACCTTGTCGCGGGCGAGGTTCCGCTGCCCGATTTCGTCACCCGCGATGCCGGCGGCGTGCGCGTGGTGCCCGACGTCCCCGGCCGTGCGGCGCAGATGCAGCGATTCGTCGATCGCGTCTTCAGCTCGGGCGCCTACTTCGCCGGACTCGATTACGGCGCCCTGTCGCTTCTGCTTTACGGGCCAGAGGGTCCCGCCGGGCGCGCCGCGGCGGGCGGCAAATCCGTGCGCGTCGCCGATTCGATCGAGACCTTCGATCCGGAGCGACGCGGGCTTTACAATAGTCCGAAGGCCGTGGGCGGCGGTGCCGCCGTCGAATACCTGTTCGCGCCCGCCTGGCTGGAAACCATCGTCGAGGTGCCGATCTTCGGCGACCTCGACGAGAGCGGTCAGCCGCTGCTTTCCGGTTACGAAAAGCAGGTCCGGCAGACGCCGACGCGGCTGAAGCTCGACGAATTCGTCGCCGCGATGTGGCAGGAAGGCGTGCGCAGCGGCCTCGACATCGCCGCGGTGCGCGCCGCCATCGACTCGGCGCAGGGCGAGCGGATCGAGATCGCCCGGCGCAGCGATCCGCAGCCCGGCACCGATGCCACGGTGCGCGAGCAGACCCAGGCCCTGCACCGCGACGATACGCCGGCCATTCTACCCAACGGCAAGATCGACCTCGGCCAGTTCAAGAACCATTTTCCACAGGTGTCTGCCGGCACCTCGCTGCTGCAGAAGGTGCCGCGCCGCCTCGGTGAGCCGGGGCGCGACATCGACGGCAGCGTGCTCGAAGCGGAACTGCCGCGCGACTTCGCGCTCGAGGACCTGGCCGGCCCCGGCACCCGCGTCGAACGCAATGCCAAGGGCGAATTCCTGCTTGCCGCGCGCGACGGTTTCCTCAACATCGACAAGTCCTCGCACCAGATTTCGATTACCGAGAAGATCATCAACCGCGAGGGCGTCAACCAGCGCACCACCGGCAACCTGTTCCTGGTCGGCGACCAGTACGAGGAACACGGCGAGGTGCAGGAACACCGCAGCGTCGAAGGCCGCAACATGAAGTTCCATGCCGACGTCTTCGGCGGCGTGGTTTCCCTGGGCGGCGACGTGCAGCTGTGCGCCAATCTTGCCGGCGGCTCGATCAAAAGCCAGGGCGGCAACATCCGCGTCGACGGCCGGATCTCGCGGGCAACGATCGACGCCCGCGACTGCGAGGTGCAGGCCGGCTACGCCGAAGGCTCCAGCTTCGTCGTCGGCAAGCTGACGCTGGCGCGGGCGGTGGCCTGCGAGATCGTCGCCGAGGAAGTCGACATCGACGAAGCCATCGCCTGCAGCATCGCCGCACGGCGCATCACCATCCGCCGTGCCGGCTCGCGGCGCGACGTCGAGTGCCTGATCAGCCTCTGCCTGCCCGATTTCGCGGCCCTGGACAAGCTGCGTGCCGAGCAGGCCAAGGCCGCCGACGAGTTGAAGGCCAAGATCAAGGATTGCCAGGCGGCGCTCGAGACGTTGCAGGCGCCGCCGGAGCTGCGCAATTACCTCGCCTTTGAAGAGCGCATCCGTGCCGGCAGCCTCGTGTTGAATGGGGCCCAGGAGGCCCAATGGCGCCAGGCCACGCAACGCCTGGCCATTCCCCTGAAGCAGATCCGGCTGCTGCGCGCCCAGATCGACAAGCTCGGCAGCGAGCTAGCCGAAAGCGAAACCAAGCTCGCCGATATGGAGGCCCTGCGCGAACAGGCCGGTACCGCCATGGTCTGCGAAGTCGCCCAGGTGGCCGGCGCCGTGGCGGTGCAGACCATCGCCCTGCCTCCCGACCAGCCGGTACTGGCGGATATCGACATCAAGCGCCTGCGGCATGTGTTGCGCGACACGCGCATGGTCAGGGCGCGCCTGTTCCAGGGCGAGTCGGGGCGCTATGCCTGGGTGCCGCCGGCGAAGCAGGGGGAGTGAGTCATGGCGAAGCCCGCCTACAGCCTCATCTATGTCCTCCTGATCGCCGCGGGGCTGCTGGCGCTGGTGCTGTTCAACCGCCTGCTGGGTTCCGACGAGGCGTCGCCGGCGGCGCAGGCCAGCCTGCAGCGCAACGAGGCGACGGCGCGCGAGACGCGAGAAGCGGTCGCCGACGACGGCGTAAAGACGGACCCCGGCGAGCGCGCCGACAATGCCGAGCCGATCGCCGGCAAGGCCGGAGCCGAGGCGGTCGGGCCGCCCGCCACTCTGGCCGAGGCCCCGGCCGTGGCGACCGCCAAGGATGATGAGGAGCGCAAATGAGTGTCGCCATCGAACGCCTGCTGGCCTACCAGATCGAGGCGCGCCACACGCCGGGCGCGCTGGCCCACGTCGAACGCGACGGCAAGGTCCTGGCGCGGGCCGCCGCCGGCCTGCTCGGGCCGGGCAGCGGCGTGGCGATGCACGACGGCGCCCTGTTCCGCCTGGCGTCCCTGACCAAGCCGGTGGTCAGCCTCGCGGCGCTGATACAGGTCGATGAGGGCAGGCTGTCCCTCGACGCCGCGGTCGGCGACTACCTGCCGGCCCTGCGCGATGTGCGCCTGGGCAATGGCCTGGCGCCGCAGCGCCGGCCCACGCTGCGCGACCTGTTGCGCCACAGCTCGGGCTTTGCCTACGAAACCGAGTTCCGCGAGGCCGCGCTGCGCGAGATCGCCCTGAAGAACGACATCGGCGCGCGCCTGCCCTATGTCGATACCGCGGATTTCCTGCGCGTCCTGGCGGCGCGGCCGCTCGCCGCCGAACCCGGGCGGGCCTTCCGCTACGGATTTTCCACCGACGTGCTCGGCCTGATCGTGGCGGCCGTCGATGGACTGACGCTCGGCGAGAGCCTGCGCCGGCGCGTCTTCGAGCCATTGGGCATGGACGAGACCGGCTTCGAGGTCGTCGCCGCCGATCAGGGAAGGCTGGCCACGGCCTTTGCCGGCGACAGCGCCTGGCATGCGCGCGTGACGGGCTACGGCCTGCGCCGCGAGGGGCGGCCGTGGATGGAATGCGGCGGCGCCGGGCTGGTGTCCACGCTCGACGATTTCACCCGCTTCGCCCGTCTTATCGCGAATGGCGGACGCCATGGCGACGGACGATTGATCTCCGAATCGCTGTTCGTCGAGATGACGCGCAACCAGCTGCCCGAGGACGTCGACGGCCCGCTGGGCTTTACCGGCGCCGGCTTCGGCTTCGGCCTCGGCTTTGCCGTGCGCCTCGATTACGGTGCGGCGGCGATGCCCTGCGCGCCGGGCGAACTGATCTGGTCGGGCATCAGCGGCACGGCGCTGTTCGTGCACCCGGGCGAACGCTGGTTCGCCCTTTGTTTCAGCAGCAACATGGCCTCGCGCATGATGGCGCGCATGGAGTTCCGCCGCGCCGTGGCGGGGCTTTGATGCGGGACTCGGGCTGTCGCGGCGGACCCGTGGCGCCGTCGGGGTTTCAGCTTCCTCCGCCCCGGCCCGCCGCCAGGGCCTGAGTCACCGTACTACCAGCGCCGACTTCAGTTCCTCGCCGCGGTCGCAGCGCTCCCAGGTGAACCCGACGTCGTCGCGGCCGAAGTGGCCGTAGGCCGCGGTCTGGCGATAGATCGGGCGCGTCAGTTCCAGGGTTTCGATGATGGCGCTGGGCGTCAGGCGGAACACCTTGCGCACGGCGGCTTCGAGCTGCGCATCGGGGACGATGCCGGTGCCCTGGCTGTCTATCATCACCGAGACCGGCTCGGCGACGCCGATGGCATAGGCGATCTGGATCAGGCAGCGCCTGGCGAGTCCCGCGGCGACCAGGTTCTTCGCAATGTAGCGCGCCATGTAGGCCGCCGAGCGGTCGACCTTGCTCGGGTCCTTGCCGGAAAACGCGCCGCCGCCGTGCGGGCAGGCGCCGCCGTAGGTGTCGACGATGATCTTGCGTCCGGTGAGCCCGGTGTCGCCGTTGGGCCCGCCGATCTCGAAGGGCCCGGCGGGGTTCACCAGCACGTGGAAGTCCGCCGTGCGCATGTCCAGTGGCAGCAGCGGGGCTATGATTTCGCGCGTCACCTCGCTTGCCACCCAGCCCGGGTCGAGGTCGGGCGCGATCTGGGTCGAGATCACCACGTTCTGCACCCCGGCCACGCGCTGGCCTTCGTAGCGCACGGTGACCTGGCTCTTGGCGTCGGGGCGCAGCCAGTCCAGGGTGCCTGACTTGCGCAGCGAGGCCTGGCGCTGGACCAGGCGGTGCGCCAGCCAGATCGGGTAGGGCATCAGGTCCGGCGTCTCGTCGCAGGCGTAGCCGAACATCAGGCCCTGGTCACCGGCGCCGAGCTGGCCGTTGGCATGGACGATGCCCTTGTTGATCTGGATCGACTGGTGGTTGAAGCGCACCTGCACTTCGCACTGGTCGGGGTCGATGCCGGTCGCGGCATCGCGATAGCCGGCGTCCTTCAGCACCTGGCGGGCGATGCCCTCGGCGCGGGCGCGGATGTCGGTGAAGATCGCCGGGTCGGCGGTGCGGAATTCCCCGGCGATGACGATCAGGTTGTCGGCGACCAGTGTCTCGCAGGCCACCTTGGCGTGCGGTTCGCGTGCCAGGAAGGCGTCGAGGATGGCGTCCGAGATCTGGTCGGCGAGCTTGTCGGGGTGGCCTTCGGAGACGGACTCCGAGGTGAATAGATAGGATCGCAACATCAGAACAAGATCACCTGGCGCACGGCCTCACCCGAGTCGAGGCGGTCGAAGCCTTCGTTGATCTGGTCCAGCGTCAGGCGGTGGGTGATCAGCTTGTCCACCGGCAGGCGCCCGGCCTGGAACAGCGCGATGTAGTGCGGAATGTCGCGCGCCGGCACGGCGGAGCCGAGGTAGCTGCCCTTCAGTGTGCGTTCCTCGGCGACCAGGTTTACCGCGGGGACATTGAAGGTGTGCGAGGGCGGCGGCAGGCTGCAGGTCACCGTGGTGCCGCCGCGGCGCGTGATCCTGTAGGCCGCGTCGAGCGCCTTGACCGAACTCGCCGCCTCGATTGCGATATCCACGCCGCCCTTGGTCGCCGCCTTGACCTGGGCCACCAGTTCGGGGTCGTCGGCACGAAAGGCGCGCGTCGCGCCAAGCGCCAGGGCCGCGTCGAGCTTGGCAGGCAGGCTGTCGATGGCGATCACCTCGCGCGCGCCGGCGGCGAGTGCACCGAGCACGGCGGAAAGGCCGACGCCGCCCAAGCCGATCACGGCCACCGTCTGGCCGAGGCGAACCTGCGCCGAATTGATCGCCGCGCCCACGCCGGTGAGCACCGCGCAGCCGAACACGGCGGCGACATCCTGCGGCAGGTCGGGCGTGACCTTGACCAGCGAACCGCGGTTGCACACCGCGTATTCGGCGAAGCACGACACCCCGACCTGGTGGTTCAGCGGCGAGCCGTCGGCGCGCGACAGGTGGCGATGGCCGCCGACCATGGTGCCGGCGGTGTTGGCCACGGCGCCCGGCTCGCACAGCGCCGGCCGGCCCTCGAGGCAGGGCAGGCAGTGGCCGCAACTGGGGACGAAGACCAGGGCCACGGCATCGCCGCGCACCAGATCCGTGACGCCCGGCCCGGTTTCCTCGACGATGCCGGCGGCCTCGTGGCCCAGCGCCATGGGCATCGGCCGCGGCCGGTCGCCATTGACGATCGACAGGTCGGAGTGGCATAGGCCGGCGGCGGTGATCTTCACCAGCACTTCGTTGGGGCCGGGCCCGGCGAGGTTCACGGTCTCGATGGCGATGGGCCGGGTTTGCGCATAGGGGCGCGGCTGTTCCATCTGGCTCAATACGGCGGCGCGGATTTGCATGATGATTCGTGCCTTGCTCGGGATTAACAGGCGCAGTCTAGCGGAATACATTTGTCCGCATGCCCGCCCCGCGTACATCCCTTGCCACCCTGCTCGCCAGTTCCACGCTGGTGCTGGCCGGCTGCGGCGTGCTGCAGCTGGGCGGGCAGGATCCCGCACCGGTGGCGTCGCGGCTTCCCGGCAGCCCGGGAGTCGGCGCTGGCGACACGGCGATGCCCCGGCCCGCGCCGGGTGCCGTCGATCGGCTGGCACAAGCCAACCCGAAAGCCAACGACGTGGTGCTCTTCGCCCTGGGCCTGATCGAAACCGGCTATCGCTTCGGCGGCAAGAACCCCGAGGCCGGGCTCGATTGCAGCGGCATGGTCAGCTATGTGTATGAGAAATCCGTGGACATGCAACTCCGGGGTTCGGCCGCCGACCTGGCGCGCAAGGGCAGGCCGGTGCCGGCGGAGAAGCTCAAACCCGGTGACCTGGTCTTCTTCAACACCCGCAACAAGCCGCGCTCCCATGTCGGCATCTACATCGGCGACGACCGCTTCGTGCACGCTCCCAACAGCCGCGGCAAGGTGCGTACCGAAAGCCTGAAGCAGGGCTGGTTCGCCGCCCGCTTCGAGGAAGCCCGCACTTACTTCGATTGAATGCGCCGGGCCTTGCGCCGGCCCCCGGAATCGCCCCATGCCCCATGACGACGACACGCACCAGCCGCTGCGCTACAAGATCGCCTTCCTGAACGGCATCTTCATGCTGGGCGCCGTTTCGGGCTTTGCCCTGGCGGTCTCGCGCTGGGCCGGCGCTCCCCTGCTGGCGGCGATTGACCTGGTCTTTGCGGCGGCCTCGCTGGCCATGTTGCTGGTGCTGCGCCGCTATCCGGCCCGGGTGGAGACCATGGCGACGATCGCCCTCGCACTGGGCTTTCTGATCTTCGCCGCGGTCTATGTCTGGGTGCCGGGGAACCCCAACCGGCTTACGCCCTTCCTGTTGCTTTCGGTGGCGGCCTTCTTCCTCAAGGGCATGCGCGCGGGGGCCTGGTGGCTGGGCGCGATCGTCGCCGCGATCGTCGGCAGCTATTACGTGCAGGGGCCGAACGCGCTCGTCAGCGGCCTCGACCTCGTCACCGCCGTGCTCTACCTGGCGGCGATGGCCGGCATTTTCTACTGCCACGAGTCCGTCGAGGTCGATCGCCAGCGCCGGCGGCGCGAGGACGAACTGCAGCGCCTGGCACACTACGACGCACTCACCGGCGTCCCCAACCGCGTCATGCTCGCCGACCGCATGAACCAGGCACTGGCCCGCGCCAAGCGCGACCAGGGGCTGCTCGCGGTGTGCTACCTCGACCTCGACGGCTTCAAGCCGATCAACGACCGCCACGGTCACGCCGTCGGCGATCGCGTGCTGGTCGAGGTCACGCGCCGCATCCGCGACTGCGTGCGCGAGGACGACACGGTGGCGCGCCTGGGCGGCGACGAGTTCGTGGTGCTGCTGGTCGGCCTGCGCGCGACTGAGGAATGCGTCGGCAGCCTGCAGCGGATGCTCGAGAGCATCCGCCGGCCGATCGCCGTCGATGGCCACATCGTCGGCCTCTCCGCCAGCATCGGCGTCGCGCTGTATCCGGAGGACGAAGAAGACGCCGACACCCTGCTGCGCCATGCCGACCAGGCCATGTACCTGGCCAAGCTGGCGGGCAGGAACCGCTTCCACCTCTTCGACCCCGCCAGCGACCGTCGCGCGCGCTCCCACCACCAGTTGCTGCAGGAAATCCGCCAGGGCCTTGCCGGAGGTGAATTCGAGCTCTATTACCAACCCAAGCTCGACCTCGCCACGCGCCGTCTGGCCGGAGCCGAAGCGCTGATCCGCTGGAACCATCCGCAGCGCGGCCTGTTGCTGCCGGGCGAGTTCATGCGCGCGGTGGACAGCACCGAACTGGAGATCGAGCTCGGCGAATGGGTCATCGCCACGGCGGCGGACCAGTTGCAACGCTGGCGCGAGGCCGGATTCCACCTCCAGGTCAGCATCAACATCTCGGCCTACCACTTCCAGTCCTCGGGCTTCGTGCCGCGACTGCGCGAGCAGGCAATGCGCTATGGGCCGCCGGCGGGCGAACGCTGGCTGCAGATCGAGGTCCTGGAAACCGCGGCGCTGGACGACATCGCCGGCATCAGCGCTCTGATCGCCGCCTGCCGCGAACTGGGTATCGGCTTCGCGCTCGACGACTTCGGCAGCGGTTATTCCTCGCTCACCTACCTGAGCCAGCTCGATGTCGATACCCTGAAGATCGATCAGTCCTTCGTCCGCGACATGCAGACCGACAAGGGCGACCATGCCGTGGTCCAGGGCATCATCGCGCTGGCCCGCGCCTTCGACATGCATTGCGTCGCCGAGGGCGTGGAGAACGAGGCCATCCACCGGGCACTGCTGCAGATGGGCTGCGAGACCGGTCAGGGCAACGGCATCGCCCGGCCCATGCCGGCGGCGGAACTGGCCGCCTGGCGCGCGGCGCCGCCAGCGGGCAATCTCGATCCGCCGCCCTGATGCTGCTATATTTGCCTAACGACATAGGGTCCCCGTGCCGTTGATTCAACTGGGCCCGTCGCGCCGACCCGGTTGCGGGCAGCCGCCGGCGAAGGGAAGGAAGCGAGGAGATGGCGGATATCTTGAAGTGGACGGCGGACCTGAGCATAGGCATCGAGCTCATCGATGACCAGCACCGGCGCATCGTCGACCACATCAACCGGCTCAACGAAGCGCGCGAAACGCTGGACAAGAAGGCCGTTGGGGGCGTGCTGGCGGGACTCTCCGAATACACCGTGTCCCATTTCGGTTTCGAAGAGGCGGCGATGAAGGCCGCGCGTTTTGCCGGTCTGGCCCAGCACCGTCGCGGCCACGAACGCTTTGCCCGCCAGCTTGCCGAATTCGGCCACCGCTATGCCCTTGGCGAGGAAGTGGCCGGCGAGGTCCTCGACACGCTGAACAAGTGGCTGCTCAACCACATCAAGCGCGAGGACCATGAATACATGGACGTGGTCAAGGCCGCCCTCAGCCCGCAGCAGCTGGCGCAGATCCTCGCCGACCTCGCACCCGGGCCCGCGGCCGCTCTCGGTTAGCCGGGTCGGCCCTGTTCAGGGGCGCGCCAGGTAGGCCGCCCGGATCGCTTCGATACGATCGCGGTTCACCCCGAAGTCCTTGCGCCCAAGGCGGCTGGCGCTGCGCAGCTCGATCGCGCCGCGCGCCGGGTTGAACCAGAACTCCAGGTCGTCGGTGAACTTCATCCAGCGCGTCTCGGCCTCGGCGCGCAAGTAGTCGGGCCGCTGCTCGGCCAGGGTGACGCCCGGCATCGCCGCGAGCACGGCCGCGAGTGCCTCGATCGAGGCTGGCCCCGAGCCGCTCTTCAGCGGCAGCGGGGCGATCTCGGCGTAGGCGCGCTGCGGATGGTCGGCATGGAGCGCCGCCTGGCTCGTCACGCTGTTGGGCGTTGGCGAGGGCGGCTTGAGGCGCCCTTCCTTGACGCCGAGGTCCGCCGGCGGCCGGCCGCGCAGCGCGCCGAACTGGATCGCGATGGCGGCCAGGACAAGAAGGCCGGCAAGGAGGTAGAGGGAGGTCTTCATGGATTGGAGCTTACTCCGGCCTGGCGCGCGATGCCTTCTGGACTACGACGCAAGCGAAGCCCGCCGCCAGTTCGAGAACCCAGGGCAGGACGTAGATCCAGGCGGGGATCTCGGCGGGTGACCACCAGAGTCCCAGACCGATGAACAGCGGACCGACAAAGGGCAGGCCGGACATGCGCTTGAACTGGCCGTGCCGCAGGCATCTGCTGATGAAGAGAGCCGCGATGCCGAGCGTGAAAACGTGGAAGAACAGTCCCAGAACCATTGGGGCAAGCGCCAGCGCCCATTTTCCGTACCATAGCCCGGCAGCAGGATCCCTATTCGGCAGGGCAAGGGCAGAGCCAGGAACAATCCCCACGAGGAGGATCAGGGCCGTTTTCATGGCGACCCCATGGTTTTGACTCGGCATACCTGGTCGCATCGCGCTTTCGAGCCCCGGCGCCGGCCGTGACTTCACTTCGGCAACGGGCGTCATGCCGCATTCGTTTGATTGTCCGCCGGACGGCGACGACGAAAGTGCTGTCGTCCCGTCATGGAACAGACGACCTCATCCTTCTGGTTGAGTACGTCCCAGCGAAATCTCACCGTGCCCCGCGTTGGATCCTTCCTGGATGCCGCCTGTTCGAGGACCGTCGATTGCAGTCGCAGCGCGTCGCCGGGCCTCACCGGTTTGAACCAGCGCAACTCGTCCAGCCCGGGCGACCCGATGCACGAGGTTTGCAGCAGGTAGCCGTCGCACATCAGCCGCATTGCGACACTGCAAGTTTGCCAGCCGCTGGCAATCAGGCCGCCAAAGGGCGAGGATTTTGCCGCCTCTTCGTCAAGGTGATAGGACTGCGGGTCGTATTCGCGCGCAAAACTGATGATGTCGCGCGAACCGAGCATTTTCGGCTCCGACTCGAATTGCCAGCCGGGCGTGAAATCCTCCCAGTAGTACTTGATGATTGTCATTCCCCAGTGCTCCGTGCCCAATGGTCCATGATCAGCGCTCGCTCGCCGACAGGGTCGCGGGCAGGCCGCTTCAACTGCCCATCCTGCCGCGAGCGGAGCGGGATATCAAGCTTCATCAAGGCATTCAGTGCGGAAGCGCCCGTTCTGCGCAGCGACAAGTGCTTCGAGACCCGACCGGCGACATCAGCCGACGGGTTTCAGCAGCATCCCCGAAATCTGCCTGGCGATCTGCTTCACCGTGCGGCCGCCGTTGGGGCGATACCACTGTACGGTCCAGTTCAGCGCCCCCATCAGCAGCAGGCGCGTGACGCGGCTGTCATCCTCGATCACGCCACTGCGCTTCAGGTCGCGCAGCGCCTTCTGCCACAGCGCCTCGTAGGCATCTTTCTGTTCGATCAGTTCGGCCAGCGCGGCGGGATCGAGGTGGTGGCTTTCATGCAGCAGCGTGGCGGCGAAGTGGCGGCCGTCCTCGGCCAGCAGTTGCTCCAGGTGGGCCAGCAGCATGGCATCGAAGACCTCGCGCGCCGTGCCGCCCTGCGCGGCGGCGGCGCCGACGGCGCGGGTGATGATGGTCATGCCTTCCAGCACCACGGCCTTCAGCATGTCGTGCTTGGTCTTGAAGTGGTAGAAGGGCGAGCCGGACTGCATGTCGACGGCCCTGGCGATGTCGCGGATGGTGGTGGCCGCGTAGCCCTTCTCGGCGAACAGGCGGCTGGCCGCACGCACGATCTCGGCACGGCGGTTGGGTTCGTCCTTGATCACGGACTTCCTAGAAGCGGCCATGGCGTCCTTCGCCCTCGCGGAAGCGCCCGGCGCCGGCCTCGGCGTCGCCGCTGGCCAGCGACAGCTGGCCGTGGCGGCATTCGTTCTTCAGCGCCTCGGGCAGGGCCATGCCCCATTGCTCGTAGCTCGACAGGCGGTCGTGGCGCAGGCAGGTCTGCGGGAAGGCGGCGATCTGCGCCGCCAGTTCCTCGGCTGCCGCGCGCGCCCCGCCCGCGGCCACCACGCGGTTGGCCAGGCCCATGGCCAGCGCCTCGTCGGCACCGACGGCGCGGCCGGTAAGTATCAGGTCCAGTGCG
>JALHNN010000035.1 GCA_022843505.1 Sulfuritalea sp. | reverse complement strand
GGAATCGCGACATTGGGGGAGTTTCCCCGGCGAACTCGAAATCGCCCTTGGCGCGCCGGTGCATTGCCTGGACTTGCCGGGAAACGGCCGCCTCAACCAGATGCTCAGTCCCGCCTCGGTGGCGGCAATGGCAGACTGGCTCCACGGCGAAGTCGCGCGGCGCGGGATCGTCCGTCCTTGCCGCGTGCTTGCGATGTCGCTCGGCGCCATGGTGACCGTGGCCTGGGCCCGGCGCCATCCCGGCGACATCGATCGGGCCGTGCTGGTCAATACCAGCCTGAGGCCCTTCAGTTCCTTCGTTCAGCGCCTGCGTCCGGCGAATTACCTGCGCCTCCTGCGCCTCATCGCGCTGCCACCGCCCGCGGCAGACATCGAACGGGCGGTGCTGGCGATGACTGCGCGGCATCCGCCCAACCCCCCGGCGGTGCTGGCCGAATGGACTCGGCTACGCACGCAGAACCCGGTGTCGCGGGGCAATGCCCTGAGGCAGTTGCTGGCCGCGGCGCGCTATCGGGCGCCGGAATTGCCGCCGCTCGACAGGCTGCTCCTGCTGGCCAGTGCCGGCGACGGCCTCGTCGATCCGCGGTGCTCCCGGCGGCTCGCCGCGGCATGGCGCGTGCCGCTGATCGAGCATCCGGACGCCGGCCACGACCTTCCGCTCGACGACCCGCGCTGGGTCGTGGCGCAAGTGGCCGCCTGGGCACCGCCTGAAGCCTAGGCTTCGTCCCGGTTCGGCAACGGAAATGCAATCTTCCCGTAACACGGCGCCAACAGAATCTCCCGCTGGATCCTTGTCAAACAACCGGAGAACCCTGTCATGCGTACCCTGATTGCTTCCTTTATAGCCCTGACGATGTCGGCCTGTGCCAGCCAGGCGCCCGCTCCCGAAAAGGCTGCCGCCGCTCCCGAAAAGACCGCCGCGACGCCTGCCGCCAAGCCGGGCCCCCAGTGCTACTCGGGCGACGAGAGCCGCTTCTTCAATGTCGATGAGAAGACGACCATCGCCGGCGTTGCCGTGACCTGCAAGGCGACCGGCGACGGCAAGTCCGGACAGTGGGTAGGCGCCAAGCACTAGCCGCTCGCCGGCCTGCGCCGGCGTGACGGCCCGTACGGCGCTTCCCTAGGCGACGAGCACGGCAGGCGAGTCCTGCCGTGCCAGCCACTTCAGCAGCATCGCGAACAGGAGTTCCGTCGCGAAAGGCTTCATGAGGAAGTCGTTCATCCCCGCCTGAAGGCATCGCGCCTTGTCTTCGGCAAAGACATTCGCCGTCATGGCGATGATCGGCGTTCGCGAATGGGAAGGCATGTGGCGTATCCTGCGCGTCGCCTCGAGGCCGTCGACGTTCGGCATGCGCAGATCCATCAGGATCGCCGAGTACGAGTGCTGCTGCGCCAGTTCGATGGCGCGGGCACCATCTTCGGCGCTGTCCACTATCAGGCCGCTATCCTCGATCTGTACCCGGGCAACCATCCGGTTGATCGGTTCATCGTCCACCACCAGAACCCGCTTCCCGGCGTGCCTGTGGCGGATATCGGCTTCGGCATGATGCTTCGGGCCGGGCGCGTCATGGCTGGCCCTCTCCCCCCGGCGCTTCAACTTCGCGGTGAACCAGAACGTACTGCCGACGCCGACCGTGCTGCGCACGCCGGCCTCGCCGCCCATCAATTCGGCCAGGCGCCGCGTGATCACCAGACCCAGGCCGGTTCCGCCGTACCTGCGCGTCGTCGAGTTGTCGGCCTGCTCGAAGGCATTGAAGAGTCGCGGGATGGCCTCGGCCGGTATGCCGATCCCGGTATCGCAGACTTCGAACCTGGCCATCACGGCATGGGGCGATGCCTCGAGGCAGACGGCGCGCAGCGTTATGGTTCCGTCATCGGTGAACTTGATCGCATTACTCGCGTAGTTGAGAACCGCTTGCTGCAGGCGGGCCGCATCGCCGGACAAATCGCCAGGAAACAGATCGATCACCAGTTCCAGGCGCAGGTTCTTTTGCGCCGCCGCCTCTGACAGCATCGTTCTGACATTGTCGAGGACTCCCGGCAGGCTGATCGGCGTATCTTCGAGGACGACTTTCTGCGCCTCGATCTTCGAGATGTCGAGGATGTCGTTGATGACGGCGAGCAGGTGCAGGCCGGATTTCTCTATCGTATCGAGGCGCTCGGCCTGCTTCGGTGTTACGCCGGCGCGGCGCAGCAGGTGGGCCATGCCGAGAATGCCGTTCATCGGCGTCCGGATCTCGTGGCTCATGTTGGCAAGAAACGCGCTCTTGGCGATATTGGCGGCGTTGGCGGCATCCCGCGCCAGGGTCAGTGCTGCGGTGCGACGGCGCACCACGTCCTCCAGATGGTCGCGCCGGATCGCAAGCTGCCGGGTTTGCACCCGGTGCACTTCGGCCATGACCCGCAACACGTCCTGGGTGTGGCCGATACCGAGGTAGCGCTTGTCGGACACGATCACGAAGCCGTCGGCGGTTGCGCGACTGCCGGATTCGGCAAGCCGTGCGGAAACGTCCTGCAGCGGCGTGGCGGCGTCGACGATGACCGGCGCCTTATCCATGAAGATGCTGCAGGAACGGCCGAAGTAGATCTCCTTGTGGTAGGGCTTTGCCAGGTTGCTCATGAATGCCGCCTGGTTGATCATTCCCACCGGTCGCCCGTTCGTGGAGTCGATCACCGGCAGGCTGATCACATCGGGTCTGGCCAGGAAGTGCTCCATGACCGACGCAACCTTGGCATGCCGGTCGACGGGTTCGCAGGCATCGAGCACATCGGCGGCAACGGGTGCGGGGGGGGATTGGACGTCGATCTCCGTCGGGTCATCGAGCAATTCGTCGTCCGGATCATTCATGTTCTGGCTCATCGAGGGACTCCCGGCATCGCGGTCTGAAGCTTCATTCGGTGGCGTGCTGCCGGGATTCGGTGTCCTGGGCAGGAAACCTGTGGCCAACCCGGCAAGCGCTGGAGGAGTGGCAATGCTAGGCTGGCCATGTTGCGCCATCATGACCGCCTGATTACGGGATGCGTCGTCGAGCATCGACCGGCACGCAATCCGGCGTTTGTCGGCGGTAATCAAGTTGCAACGAACCCCGCGTAAGGTGCCATGAATCGATACCGGATCGGATGCTTGAGCCATGACTGACCACAACCCACTCAGAGTGTTGTTCCTCGGCCGGCAGAACGCGGCGCGTTCCCCCATGGCCGAATGCCTGTTGAATGCAATCGGTACGGGACGTTACTCCGCCTACTCCGCCGGCGTCGAGCCGGCAGGCGCGGTACATCCCCACGCAATCG
Organism: Sulfuritalea sp.; assembly: GCA_022843505.1. GTDB lineage: Bacteria > Pseudomonadota > Gammaproteobacteria > Burkholderiales > Rhodocyclaceae > Sulfuritalea. Next base: position 8,929 of record JALHNN010000035.1, on the reverse strand, counting down.
AACTGCTGAGCAAGAACAAGCTTGCGGTGGACAAGCTGCGCAGCAAGGACTGGCAACGATTCGCCGCCCCGGGGCTGCTGGAACTGGATTTCGTCATCTCCGTTTGCGATCTGGCCCCGGAGGCGATCAACGCCGCCTGGCCGGGCAACCCGATCCTTGCCCACTGGGCGCATGCCGATCCCTGCGCCGAGAGCGGCGACGAGGCCGATGTCAGGCGCGCCTTCTTCAATACCTATAACCAGCTGTTTCGGCGACTCACCATCTTTGCCAGCCTGCCGATGGACAAGCTGGATCGCGTGGTATTGAAGAGCCGTATCGACGAGATCGGCCTCCGGGACGGCTGAGTCGCAGCGTCCGCGAGATGGAACGCTATTCGCCGCTGTCCGGCTTCAGCCGCGGCAGCTTGATGCGCCGCAGTTCTTCCAGTTGTTCGGGGATCGCCGCGAGCAGGGCGGCGTAGCGCTGGCCGTGCCAGCCGCCGACCAGCGTGACCGCCTCCCGCAGGTGCTGTTCCCTGCCCGCGCAGACCATCAACAGGTTCCCGGCGCTGGCCAGGTCGTTCAACTGCCCCAGTTCTTCCTGCAATGCGGCGAGGCGTTTGATTACGGTGACACCGGATTTTCCGGGGATGAGGGCACCGAAGAACTCGATCCCGTAGCGCAGGCGCTTGATGGCGATGCGCAGTTCGTGGAGCGACGGCGGATTGTCGACCCGTGCGACCTCGGCAAGCTCGTGGATCCGGCGCAACATCCGGCGCAAGCGTCGATCGGCGAACGGGACCAGTGCCGCGTCCTCGGCGTCGGCGTTCCGCGGATCGACGAAATCCGCCTGCTGCAGCAGGCGACCCGCCTGCAGCAGCAGGCGGCCGTAGGCGGGTTGGCGCAGCACGTGGCGAATCTCGGCGCGAGCGGAATACTGGCGGTTGGTGATGGCGCTGGCCAGTTCGGTCACGCGCGGTTCGTCCGGAATCGCGCGTGACACCGGAGCAACGATTTCCGCGACCAGCACGTCGAGATCCCGCGCCTGGCCTAGGCTGCGCATCAGCTCGCGCAGCGGCGGGATCAGCGCCTCGGCAAACCCGGACGGCAGGACCGGACCAAACAGGCGCATGGCGGCGCGCAGGCGGCGCGTGGCGACGCGCATCTGGTGCACGAACTCCGCGTCGTCGCTGTGGATCGCGCCGGCGTGATTGGACTGGAGGTGGGTCAGGCAGTCCAGGGCGATCAGGCGAAACGCGGCCAACGGCGCCCCGGCGCGGCGGATGTCGACTTCCCTGGCCCGCGTCGGGTGGGGTTTGGCGTTGCGATACAGGCGGTAGCCGCGTTCCGCCTTGGACAGCAGCAGCGGCGGCAGGGCGAGATTTGCCGCCAGTTGCAGCGCCAGGGCATAGATCGCGTCGATGCTGCCTGCGGTCAATTGCAGTTCGAGTTCGGTAATGGGTTCCCGGCGTCCGTCGGACGCGATCCAGCCCCGGTCCAGTTTGGCCAGGATGCGCGTTCCGGGCCGGGGCTCGAGCGTCCAGGTGTTGCGCCGTACGTTGGTCTCGAATACCGGGGCGATGTTGCCGGCAATCCGTTCGCGCTGCAGCCAGTCGCGCAGGTCGCCGTCATCGACATGGGAAAAGTCGAAATGGTTCAGGTAGGGCGCCTGCCACTCCGGCCGGATCGTGAGCCCGGCGTCGGATTCATCCTGGCGCTTGATGGTTTGCGTCCAGGATGTACCCTCGCGGCGCAGGCGCAGGAGGATGCCGGCGCGCCGCAGTGCCTGCCTGCCGGTATCGTAGTAAACGCTCACCATGGTTTGCTGCTCCCGGCCCGTGGCCCTGGCCAGCAATGGATGACGCTTCAGGGCCGCATGGCGGTCTTCGGCGACGGCGAGCTTGAGTGCGATCTGTTGGGCCATGGGGCCGCGGTCCGCGAGTGGGTGAGGCTGCAGTCTAGTCGTTTGCAGGGAAGGGATTGTTACAGCCGCGTTACACGGGTTGCGACCACCGCATCTCCGGATAGCAGGAGATCGGAAGTCGGCGCCAGCTTCGCCGACAAGAAATCAGGCCGCCAGCTTCTTCAAGGTTTCCAATACTGCCGAGCCCTTGAACGGCTTGACGATCCAGCCCTTGATGCCCGCCGCCTTGCCGCGCTCCTTCATGTTCGGACTGCTTTCCGTGGTCAGCATGATGACGTTGACCGCGGTATTGAGGAGCTCTCCGCGAATTTTCTCCACCATCGTGAGTCCGTCCATGTTGGGCATATTGACGTCGCTCAAAATCAATCGAATTCCCGGGTCTGCCTTCAGTTTGGCGAGGCCGTCCTTGCCGTCGACCGCCGTCGCCACTTCGAGCCCGTTGCCCTTGAGGAAATCCGCGACTTCGTCGCGAACCGTGCTTGAATCATCAACGATCAGAATTTTTGCCATCTCTTGGATTCCCTGGTTGTCAAAACATTTCAAGTTCGCCGGAATCGATCAGTTCGCCCGGGTCATGCGTGATTTCCCTGAACTGCTCCGGGGACCAGCTCAGGTTGAAAACGAAGCGCTGGTAGAGTTTGAATGATCGTCCCGTCGCCGAGTCGGTCAGCGTGTACAGAAAGCACAATTGGGGGTTTTCCGTGCCGAAGGAAATGAAGCGATGCCGATGATTGACAATCAGGGGAACCTGGATCGGGCTTCGCGAGCGCTCCTCGTCAACCAGGAACCTGTTCTTGAACGCGCCCCAGATCAGATTGGTCATCTCGCCGAGGAGGCTGTTGGCGGTGCGGAAGTCGGCTCCGCCATGGCGTGGCTGGTGAGCGTCGAGGATGTCGAGGATGGGCTGTTCCTCGGTTTGCAGCGTCATGTAACCCCGGCACCACGATCCTTCAATGGGTATCAGGCTGAACACTTCGCCGAATATCACGCGATCCCTTACGACATAGGGCGTGGCCACGCTCGCTGCGAGATAGCTGAACTGCGTGCCAAGGGAGTTCAGCGTGAGCTCGGAGATTCCCCGCACGAGTGCATTGGGATAGACGAGGCTGAAAATGAATTCGTCGATCGCCCGGCTCAATCCGGCAAGGTCGTCCGTCGTGTATGAAATGCAGCATAGGCGCCGCAATTCATCACTGTCGGCGCAATCGCCTTGCAGGCTGTCCCGCCTGAGCATGATCGGCAGTTCCGGGCGTATGCTCCTGATGCGCCGGGCAATTTCCGTCGTTTCCGCAGGGGTATCGCCGTAGTTGTCCGAGTAGAGAATTGCACCCAGGTCGATGTTGGAGCGAAGCACGGTCATCAGCCGTTCCTTGCCGACTTTCAAGCCGACCAGGTGGTTGTCGTCGCAAAAGCCCTTGATCGTTGCGGCGTGAGCGGGGCTGTTGTCAAGCACCAGGACCTTGCTGACCAGTTCGCTTTTCATGTGGATTCCAGTTTTGGGAAGATCGACGGGCGGCGTCGAACCGGTCGCGGGTGTCGGTTCAGAACAGTTCGAGGGCGCCGGTCGCCTCTGAGTTCGCACTTGCGGCAACCGAGAAGTGAAACGGGGCGTAGGCGCAGAGGCAAAGCGTCGCGTGCATTGCAATTGAATCGTTGATTTCGATGCGATGCTGGGCGACGTAGCTGGGTTTGAGCTCCTTGATGAAAGGCAGGCACCTGCTCTCCAGCATGTACGGAGTGGACATGCCGATGTGCCCGAAATGGGTTCCGAGCTCGCGGTTCATGGCCCCGACACAGAGGTTGCCGACCTCGTAGAAAATCTCGCTGCTGGAGAGTCGCGGGTTGGATCGGGTCAGGAAGTCTTCGGTGTCCTTGCCCGGATGGAGATGAAATATCGTCATCAGGCGAAACAGGTAGGAAGCGATGGTAAGCACGAATATCCGCGCCTCGGGCAATTCGAGCAGGCTTTCATTCGAGATCGGAACAACCTTGATTGAGTCGGTTTCCGAGCGTCCGAGATTCGCCACCACCGCGCGCGTGAAGATCGAGTTGACGCCGTGCTTTGCTTCGTCGGAAACCATGTGGATACCCTATTGCAGGCTGGACTCGACCTGGGAAATCATCGACTCGATGTTGCTGATGGCGGCGATGATCATTTTTCCGTCGGCCTGTATTTCCTGAAAGGCGACGGTCGTCGTCAGGTTGTTTCGCTGCAGGCTCTGGTCATAGGCTTTGGAAAGGGCTTCGCAGCGAACCGCGAGCACGCGTACCTCGTCGGCCACTACCGCGAATCCCCGACCCGCATCGCCAGCGCGCGCCGCTTCGATGGCAGCGTTCAGGGAAAGCAGCACGACATGGTTGACGATGGAGCCGAATTCCTTGTTCTGCCTGTGCATTTCGCGGTTCTGAACAAGCAGTGATTCCATTTCCTCGTTCCAGTGCTCAAAAGTGACGGCGATTTTCCGCAACTGGGAGGCTTCGGCCGCCAGGTCATCAAGGCGGTCCGTGATGCCCGACTTGACAATCTCCGCGGCCTGCTTCACTGCCTTGAGTTCGGACGCCGCACGCTCGGTACGCAGGGTCAGTTCGGCCTGGACAGACTGAAGCTGGCCGGACAATGCCTGCTTTTCGGAGCGGAGACTGGCGATCAGCTCGTCGGCGGCCTTCTTCGACGCTTCGTATCCGGCCAGCGCGTCGGCGATTGCCGTCTTTTGCAGTTCGACTTCCCTCAGGCGCCGATCATGCAGGGACTCGAGCTGGACGATCTGCGCCTGTCCGACAGCACTTGCCCGGCGGTTGGCGAGAAGCCAGGACAACGCGGCGATTCCGGCGCAAGCCGGGAGAAACAGGTCGGGATTCAACTCAGCCTGCCGCGACGTGGCTGGGAACGATCGACCTGACGATGGACGCCAGATCATGGGCGGAACGAATGGCTGACGGCGGACGCGCCGGCTGCGGATTGGCCACCGCAATCCCGTCGGGCCGGCCGACGGCAAACTTCGCGGGCAGGCTTATCTGGAACTCGAACGAGCGGAAATCGCCGCCGACGTTCTGGTCGGTCAGGATGACGCCAATACTGCCTCCCTCGCGACTCAGGAATTCTTTCACCGCATCCATGCCGACGCCCCGTCCGGAAACGTCGGTGACCTGGTTCGCGGTGGAAAGCCCGGCGGCAAAGATCAAGCCGGCCACGTCCTCGTCGCTGGCGCCGGAACCGGCGGGCAGGAGCTTTCCGGCAAGGCCCTTCGCCCGCAGGCGAGACAATGCGAGACCCCGTCCGTCATCGCCCATCCGGATCGTCAGAACCTCCTGGTCGATGGCCAGTTCAAGATGTATCACTCCGATCGGCGGCTTGGCGACGGCAAGGCGTTCGGCGGCGGTTTCCAGGCCATGGTCCATCGCATTGCGGCAAAGGTGCATGAATACGTTGCGCAGAAGCTCGCCCGCCTGGGTACGGATCCGAATGCCATTGTCGGCAATCGATATCCGGGGAGCTTCCTTGCCGAGATCCTTCGCCAGCGCGGGCAGGGATTCAAAGGCCGCGGCCAGAATTTCACAGATCGGTGCGGTACCGATCAGGCGAAGATCAAGCTTGACCTGCTTCAATACAGCGGCAAGCGTATCCCTGTGTACGGCATCCAGGTGGATCGCGTCGATTTCCGAAATCATCCGGTCCAGCGATGTTCGCTCGACCATCGCGTAGCGCTCTGCACTGCCGCGCCGCCCAGGTCCCTTGCGGCCCAGCTTGGCGTCGTTGAGCGCGCGATACTCCTCGAGTCCATTCGTCACGAGGCGCAGCTGATCCAGCAGCAAGCGTTTGTCGAGATTCGCCGAGGGGTTCTTTCGCAGGGCGTCGTAGGCCTGTTCCGCCTCGTGTGCAACATTGGTCAGTGCGAGCAGGCCGAGAGTCCGTGCGTTGCCCTTGATGGTATGCATGTTCCTGAAGAGTTGCGCGACAAGATCGTTGTTCGTCTCAGTCGCCGCCTCGAGGAGCGCGGCGTTTCTGGAGATGAATTCCTGGGCGCTGCCGGCAAATTCGTGGAACTTTTCCTGACTGATCTTCAGCAACTGTTCGATCATCTGCATTTCGTGGCGCTGCTGACTGGCCTCCGCCTCGAGTCGCTTCAGCTCGGTCACGTCCCGCACGCAGACAAGTATTTTTTCAACATTGCCATCGTCATCACAGATCGGCGACCAGGTTAGGTCAAGGTTCTTGTTCCGGCCGTCCGGCGATATCCGGGTGGCGGCGCCCGGCAGGAGATGGGCATTGAGGTCGAAATTCATCCGATCCTCGCCGACACACGCAGCGATGGTCGTATCGATCTGCGAAGCCAGGTCGCTTCCGATGTCGGTCCCGGAGAAAAGCAAATCCATTGCCTTGCGGCCGGAAATGTCGGTGGTTTCGAGAATTTCCGCGAGATAGGCCGAGTATTCCGGATGGACCCTGCCCTCGGAAACAACGGTCAGAATTCCCTGCGGCATGTGCTGCAGCATGGCGTTGATGTCGTTGGTCTTTTCGTGCAACTGTGCCGTGCGTTCGGCAAGGCGTTCGACCATGCGGTTGAACTGCTCGCTCACATCGCCGATTTCATCGCGACTCGTGATTTTGACGCGGGCGGCGAGATCTCCCGCGGCCATGGTGTTGACCGCCACCGAAAGGCCGTTCAGGCCGCGCATGATCGAGGTGTAGGCGGCCACGAAGCCGGCGATCAGGATGCCCAGTCCGAGCAACATGATGACGAACACGAGATTGCGCTGGGTCTGGAGCACGGTGAGCCTGGCGACGAGCAGGGCATCGGCGTTGCGCGCCAGAGTCTCGCCAATTGCCAGTGATTCCGCGAAGGCTTGGCCCGTCAGCCCGTGAAAGGCCTCCGGCGTCATGTCGAAGTCTGTCGAGTCGAGCATTTTCGTCGTCAGGGCCTCCTGAACCGCGAGGTAGGCGGTGTTCAGCCGTCCCTTCGCCCCGGCGAGATCGACTGCCAGATCGGGATGCTCCCGGGCGACTTTTTCGATTCCTTCCATGCTCCAGCGCACCAGGGCGTCAAAGTTGCCGCGAACGACGGTCAATTCGGTGCGGCGACTGCTTCTCAAGCTCTTCTTTGCCAGAGTGACGGTTCCCAGCGACGCGGCCTGACCGGTACCGGCGATCAGTCCCGAGAGATGGGTCGAGGTTACGTCGAGCAGGCGACTGCTCGACGCGTCGCCGTCGATCAGGATTCCGGTGGCTTCGTTAAGCTTTTCCAGCTCCACGTGAAGGCTGACGATGAGTTCGGCAATCTCGTCCGGTCCGCTCGATTCAATCCGCTTGCCGAGTTCGTCCCAGCGGCCCAGCCACGCCTTGCCATCGAAGATCGACCGGGTTCCGAGCTTCTGCGCAGCGAACGCGTCCTGAAGGCCGGCCACCGCCTTCATCGCATCGAGGCGCTTGGCCCCGACCTTGTCGCCGAAGTTCTCAACGCCTTCCTGGTCGGCCAGGGCGACCGCCTGATACTGGTAGAGCGCGACCAACAGCGACTGCGTCGGAATCTGGATGGCAAGGGCCGCCCGTTCCCGCTCCAGTGAAGACACGCGAGCGCCCAGTTCGGTCAGTATCACCGCCGACGCGATCAGCAAAGGCACACCAAAGATAAGGGCGGTTGCCCGAAGCTTGTTGCGAAATGACAGCTGTCCGACCTGCCGGACTACGTATTCAAACGGAGACATGGCGCGCTTTCAACGGGGGGCGGAGCTATTCTGGGTGGCCGATGCTTCAAACGGATGACCAACTGATTGCAGAAGCGTTTAGGGTCTTGAGAAACCGCATCAGCCGGGTCGCGCAATCAGTTGGATGCAAAGCCTTGATTCGGCCGGGGCAGCGGATTGGGGCCTGAAGGGACGGCGCCTGTCGCCGCGCCGGACGCAGCGGCGCCGGCCACCGCGAGCGGCGAGGGTTGCCAGGCGCGAATCAGCTCCAGTTCGCCGTCGTGATGCTCGATGATGCCGGTGCAGCTGTCCACCCAGTCGCCGCAATTGACATAGGTGATGCCGTCGACGCTGCGGATCGTTGCATTGTGGATGTGTCCGCAAATGACGCCGTCGAGCCCGCGTTCACGCACGGCATGGATCACCGAATCCTCGAAGTCGAAGATGAAGGAGACGGCCCGCTTCACGCGCGCCTTGGCATAGCCGGCCAGCGACCAGTAACCCGGGCGGCGCAGGATGCGGCGCAGGCGCGACAGGCTGGCGTTGATGCGCACCAGGAGGTTGTAGCCGACATCGCCGAGGACGGCGAGCCAGCGGTGGTAACGGGTCACCTGGTCGAATTCGTCGCCGTGCAGTACCAGGAAACGGCGCCCGTTGGCGGTGACGTGGACATGTTCGCGGCGCACCAGGATGTCGCCGAAGGCGACGCCGTCGTACTCGCGCATGGCCTCGTCGTGGTTGCCGGGGATCAGCATCACCTTCTGGCCGTGGCGGGCGCGGCGCAGGATCTTCTGCACCACGGTGTTCTGCGCCGGGGTCCAGTGTATGCCGCGGTTCATCGACCAGAAGTCGATGATGTCCCCGACCAGGTAGAGGTGGTCGCTGTCATAGTCGCGCAGGAAGTCCAGCAGGCGATCCGCCTGGCAGCCGCGGGTACCGAGGTGCACGTCGGAGATGAATATCGAGCGGACGTGCATCGCGCGCCTAATCCGGCAGGAAGCGGAAAGCCGCCCCGTTGGCCGCTTTCGTTGTCGAACCGGCGATCGCCTCGCGCAGCAAGGCGACCAGGCGGTCATGGATGCGGTCCCAGTCGAAGCCGGCGACGCTGGTCGGCGCGACTTCCGCGATGCGCGTGCGCGTGCCCGGCCGGGTGACCAGGTCGAGGACGCTGCGAACGAAGTCGCCGCTGGCGCCGGGATCCGCGAGCATGCCGTTGTGGCCGTGCTGGATCAGTTCGGCGGCCGCCGCCCGGCGGTAGGCGACCACCGGCAGGCCGCTGGCCATCGCCTCGAGCGTCACGTTACCGTAGGTTTCGGTGAGGCTGGGAAACAGGAACAGGTCGGCC
>JALHNN010000034.1 GCA_022843505.1 Sulfuritalea sp. | reverse complement strand
CGGCCAGATGGCCAGAGTTTCGCCATCCTTCAGCACGCGGTTGGCCCGATCGGCCGGCGCAATGAAGGTACCGTCGATCAGAACCAGGTGGACCAATCGGATCGGCAAGGCGAAGCGCTCGACGACCTGGGCCACGGTGGTCCCGGGCTCAAGGTCGAGGGCCAGCGCGTTGGTCTTCCTCGCCTCCGCCGGCAGGTAGTCCTGCAGCGTGGCGAAGAGCTTGAAGGTCACCTTGGCGCCCACGTCCGTCAGGCAGCCTTCTGCGCCGTGGCCAGGTAGGCGGTCATGAACTGCGTCGGATCGGCCAGCAGCCGCGCCTTCCACTCTCCGAGACGGGCCTGGGTCTGCACCAGGCCGCGCAAGGCCCCGACATGGTCGGTCCAGCCGATGCTGGTGGCGCCGACCACGATGTCGTCCTTGAACTGCAGCGACAGATAGCAATGACGCGCTTCATCGACGAGTTCGACGCCGGCACCGCCCTCGCTGGCCGGCACGCCCTGCCATTGGCCGAAGCTGGTGGAGATCATGCCCAGGGTGTCGAGCACGTTGATCGCCAGGCTGCCACTGCTGCTGGATGCCCCGCCGGCCATGTTGTGCGCGGCGACGCGCGCCTGGTCGGCAGCATTGGGCTGGATGGCATTCAGTTCGGGCTTGCCCGTGTGAAAGCCCGGCGCCTCGACGACGTCGCCGGCCGCATAGATGTCGGCGACACTGGTGCGCATCGCGTTGTCGACGCGAATACCGCGCTCCATGGCGATGCCGCTGCCGGCAAGGAACTCGATGTTGGGACGCACGCCGGCGGCGCAGATCACCAGGTCGGCGGCCAGTTCGCCGCCGGTACTGAGCTTCACCGACAGGGCGCCGTCCTTTTGCGTCACGGCGGTGATGGCGGCGTTGCAATGGACGGCGACGCCCTTGGATTCGACCCAGGCCTTGATCATGGCGCCGGCCTTGGCGGTCATCATGCGCGGCACCATGCGATCGCCCATTTCCACCACGGTCAGCGTAACCCCGCGGACGGCCAGCGATTCCATGATGATGCAGCCGATGAAACCGGCGCCCAGTTGCAGCACGCGGCTGCCCGGCTTGGCCTTGGCGGCAATGGCGCGCGCATCCTCGATGGTCCAGCAGGTATGCACATTGGGCAGGTCGATACCCGGCACCGGCGGCATGATCGGTCGCGACCCGGTGGCGATCAACAGCGTGTCATAGGGCAGGCGCTCGCCGCTGGCGAACTCGATCTGCTTCGCCGCCGGATCGACCTTGGCGACTCGCCCCTCGATCAGGTGGATCTTGTGTTTGGCGTAATGATCGTGGGCCTTGCGCAGGTGGGTGCCGGCCTCGGTGATGTTGCCGTGGAGGAAATAGGGAATCGCCATGCGCGAATAGGGCGGTTCCTTTTCGTCGCCGATCAGGGCGATCTCGGCGTCGGGTTGCAGGCGGCGCAGGGTTTCGGCGGCCACCAGGCCGGTCGGGCCATTGCCAATGATGACGTGTTTCATGATGGATATCCTCGAAACGAGCGGGGGACCGGCAACGCCGGTCCCCCGAAGGCGTTACACGATTACAGGCCGAGCCGCTTCAGCGTGTCCGCAGTCGGCACGCCTTCCGGCGTCCAGCCGCGGACCTGATAGTACTCGGGACGCATCTTGTCGATGCCGCTGACCAGCCCCTTGGCCGGACCGGTCTTGGCCGGCTCCGTCTTCAGTCGCGGCGGCAGGTCGTCGTCCTTGGCGGTGAAGCCGGCAGCGTTGTTGAACACCCGCTCCATGTTCCAGATGCGCTCGCCCAGCGTCGCCAGGCTTTCCATGGTCCATTCGCCCTCGCAGGCGGCGGCCAACTGCGGCTGCAGGTCGGCCAGCGTCCAGGCGAAGGTAGTGAACACGCAGGTGCCCGAGGAATCGAACACGGCGGTGGCGTCCTGGAAGGCCTTGACCAGATCGGCCTTGCCTTCGGTGACCAGCGGATCGGTCTTGACCGGAATGCCCAGCACTTCCGAGGCGACGGTATAGCTGCGCAGGTGGCAGGCGCCGCGATTGGAAGTAGCGTAGGTCAGGCCCATGCCCTGGATGCCGCGACTGTCGTAGGCGGGGAATTCCTGGCTCTTGACGCCCATGGAAAGCTCGGGCTTGCCGTACTTGGCGCACATGCGCGCCGAACCCAGGCCGATTTCCTTGCCGAAGCCTTCACCCACGGCGGTCATCTCGGCGAGCTTGACCAGGGCCTGGGCGGAGCCGAAGGGGGCCTCCATGCCGATCTTTTCCTTGGTGAGGATGCCCAGGTCGTGAAGCTCCATGGCGGCGGCCACGGTGGCGCCAAACGAGATCGGATCCATGCCGTCTTCGTTGCACAGCACATTCACGTATTGCAGGGCTTCCAGGTCGCCCACGCCGTTGGCCGAGCCCAGGGCCCAGGCGGCTTCGTACTCGAGGCCGCCGGAAGCACCCCAGTACTGCGGCTTGTTGACCACCGTGAAGTGGGTTTCGTCGATCTTGCTGATGCGCCCGCAGGCGATGGTGCAGCCGAAGCAGGCATTGTTGGTGACCAGGTGCGTCTTGCCGTCGGTGGGACGCTTCTCGTGCATGGCCTCGCCCGAGATCTTGCGCGCATCCTCGAACTGCACGTCGCGGTGGTTGCGGGTGGGCATGGCGCCCATTTCGTTGATCACGTTCATCAGCACCTGGGTGCCGTACTTGGGCAGGCCCTGGCCGGTGACGGGATTGTCGGCGAGTACTTTCTTGGCGGCCTTGGCGGCGGCCATGAAGGCCTTCGGGTCCTTGATCTGGGCCGCCCCCTTGGTGCCGCGCACGGCGACAGCCTTGAGGTTCTTGCTGCCCATCACGGTGCCGACGCCGGAACGCCCGGCGGCGCGGTGCAGGTCATTGACGATGCAGGCGAACATGACGCCGTTCTCGCCGGCACGACCGATCGAGCAGACGCGCGTCTGCGGATCCTGGTGGCTGCTCTTGATGATCTCCTCGGTCTGGAAGACGGTCTTGCCCCACAGGTGGGCGGCATCGCGCAGTTCGACCTTGTCGTCTTCGATCGACAGATAAACGGGCTTCGGGCTCTTGCCTTCGAAGATGATCATGTCCCAGCCGGCAAACTTGAGTTCGGCACCGAAGTAGCCGCCGGAGTTGGAACAGGCGATGGCGTTGGTCAAGGCACCCTTGGTGACGACCGAGTAGCGGCCGCCGGTGGAGGCGGCCGTGCCGGTGAGCGGCCCGGTGGTCATGATCAGCTTGTTGGCCGGGGAAAGCGGTTCGACCTTGGGGTCGACTTCCTCGACAAAGTACTTTGTCGCAAGCCCGCGCTGGCCGAGGTAGTCCTTGGCCCATTGCATGTTGAGGGGTTCGCTCTTGATGCTGCCGTCGCTCAGATTGACGCGCAGAATTTTTTTGGTCCAGCCCATGTCTCTCTCCTTAAGCAGCGCGCGGTTGGGTGTCGGTCTTGCCGGCCCAGGCCCGCATCTTGTCCAGACCCGTCCAATTGGCCTCGACGTAGGTGATGGCGCCGGTCGGGCAGGCATCGGCACAGGCCGGCTCGCCGCCGCAGAGGTCGCACTTCTGCACCTTGCCGCTGTCCGCCACGTAATTCACGGTGCCGAACGGGCAGGCGATGGTGCAGACCTTGCAGCCGACGCAGACATCTTCGTGCACAACCTTGGCGCCGGTGCCGGCATCGATGCGGATGGCATCCACCGGGCAGGCATTCAGGCACCACGCCTCGGCGCACTGCGTGCAGGTGTAGGGCACCTTGCGTCCCGCGTGCTCGAAGCTGAAGACCTTGATCCGCGACTTGGAAATGTTGAATACCCCGTGGTTCTCGAACGAGCACGCCATCTCGCATTGCAGACAGCCTGTGCATTTATTGGGATCGATGTGCAACGATTTCTGCATGATGCCTCCTGTTGTGATTGCAGGCCGATAGGCAGCGCCAATACGACGCCGCCCGGCGCTTGCGGCTCCGCGCTCGATATATGCGAAGTGTCACCTATTGTAGGGCGACAATATTTCGGTTTCGAAATTTTTCGATGCTGCGACGCACCAAGACATTGCCCCTCAACGGCCGCTGGCTCAAGCCAGCAGGAAATCGCGCACCGGAGCCACCTGGGCATCGTCGAGCATCATCGGCGCATGTCCCACACCGGGAATCTCGACCAGCCTGGCGCGCGGACCGCGCTGCGTCATTTCCTGGGCCGCCGCAGCCGTCAGGAGGTCGGAATTCGCGCCACGCAGCAGCAGCGTCGGACAGGTAATCGCGTCGTAGAGCGGCCAGCTTTCGACGTCCTTGCCGCCGCAATTGGCATACACCTCCTTGAAGGGTTCGGCGATCCCCGGATCGTAGGCAAACTCGAACTTGCCGTCGGCCGCCTGGCGCGTCACATGCACCGTCAGGTGGCGCCACTGGGCATCGGTCAGCTGGCCGAAGGGCTGGGACACGAAGCGCACCGCGGACTCCACCTGTTCGATGCTGTCGAAGCGCGGTGCCCGGCCAAGGTACATGCCGATCCGCTCCAGCGAGGCGGCGGTGATCACCGGGCCGACGTCGTTCAGCACCAGCTTGCGGATCGGCGTCTCCGGCTGGATCGCCAGCGCCATGCCGATCAGGCCGCCCATCGAGGTGCCCACCCAGTCGACGCTCTCGGCACCGAGCTTCGCCAGCAGCGTGGCGATGTCCGCGCAGTACTGCGGGATCGCGTACAGCGACTTGTTACGCAGCCAGTCGCTGCGCCCGCGGCCGACGATGTCGGGGCAGACCACACGGTACTCGCCGGCCATGGCCTGGGCGAGGAAGTCGAAATCGCGCCCGCAGCGCGTCAGGCCATGCACGCAGACCAGCACCCGCGGGTTGGCCGGATCGCCCCACTCCACATAGGCCATGTGGTGAAAACCGGCGGCACTCAGGCACTTCACTCGCGCTTCGCGCATGGATGACTCCTTTTCATAAACGTCGCGGGCAACGCCCGCCAGACTTTGTCGCCCCCTTCCACGGGAAGGGGGATGGGGGGATGGCTCACCAACTTGGCCTCGCCGCGATGGCCGGTTCGGCCATCGCTGCAATCTGCTCCCTGAGCTCGAGAATGCGTTCCTCCCAGTAGCGTCGCGTGGCGAACCAGGGAAAGGCAGCGGGAAAGGCCGGGTCGTCCCAGCGCCTCGCCAGCCAGGCGGCATGGTGGATCAGGCGCAGGGTGCGCAGCGCCTCGACCAACTGGAGCTCACGGTCATCGAACTCGCGGAACATTTCGTAGCCGGCCAGCACATGACCGAACTGGCGTCCCATTTCCTCCGGTTCGCCGGAGAGCAGCATCCACAGGTCCTGGATCGCCGGCCCCATGCGCGCATCGTCGAAATCGACGAAGTGCGGACCGTCCGCGGTCCACAGCACGTTGCCGGCGTGGCAGTCGCCGTGCAGCCGCAGCTGTGCCACGCTGCCGGCGCGATCGTAGGCGGCGGCCACCGCGTCGAGTGCCTGGTCGGCAACCCCGGCCCAGACGGACTCCAGTTCCCGCGGTATCAGGCCACTGGCGAGCAGCCAGTCGCGCGGCACCTTGCCGAAGCTGGCGAGATCCAGGGTCTCGCGCAGGGTAAAGCGCGACCGCGCGCCGACGATGTGCAGGCGCGCCATCAGCCGCCCCATCCATTCCAGGGTCTCGGCGCGATCGAATTCCGGCGCCCGGCCGCCCTGGCGCGGAAACAGCGCGAAGCGGAAGCCGCCATGGGCGAACAGGGTCCTGCCGTCGATCGCCAGCGGCGTCACCACCGGCAACTCCTCGGCCGCCATCGCCGCGGTAAATTCATGTTCCTCGGCGATCTGGGCATCGCTCCAGCGTCCGGGACGATAGAACTTGGCCACCAGGGGCGCGCACTCGTCGACGCCGACTTGCCAGACGCGGTTCTCGTAACTGTTGAGCGCCTGCAGGGCGCCGGTGCAGTGGAAGCCCTGGCTCTCGACGGCGTCGAGGATGGCCTCGGGCCCCAGGCCGGCAAAGGGAATCTTGTTCTCCGTGGTCGTCATGGGCCCGATTATGTCGCGTCGCCGTGCCAGTAGCGCCGACTTTCGCTGCGCTGGTGACGAAATTCCAACCCCCGCGGCCCCAGTTCGATGCGCACCGCACCGTGCGCGTCGCTGCGATGCAGCCGCGCGCCGCTCGCGACATAGCGCGCCACGACGTCCTCCCGGGGGTGGCCGAAGCGGTTGCGATAGCCGACCGGAAAGATCACGTCGCGGGCGCCGACGGCGGCGATGAATTCCGGCGTCGAGGACGTGCGGCTGCCGTGATGCGGCACGGTCATCGCGTCGGCGGCCAGACGCTTGCCATGGCGGGCGAGCAGCGCCAGTTCCGACACCGCTTCGATATCCGAGGTCAGCAGCAGGGCCTTGTTGCCGGCGGAAAGCCTCAGGACGCAGCTCAGGTCGTTGGACTTGCGCGAGCCAGGATCCGGTTCGGGATGCAACATCTCGAAGCGCACGCCATCCCATTCCCAGGCATCGCCGTCGACGCACACTTCATGGCGCACCGGCTGTGCCGACAGGGGATGCTCCCAGGGCAGCGAGGTCTTCATCAGGGCGACCGGCAGCGCGGCCAGCACCGAGGCGGCGCCGCCTTCGTGGTCCTTGTCGGCATGGCTCACCACCAGGGTATCCAGCCGGCGTACGCCCATGGCGCGCAGGTAGGGCGCGATGATGCGATTGCCGCTGTCGGCATCGGCGGAAAACGCCGGCCCGGCGTCGAACAGCAGATCGTGCGCGGCGGTCTGGACGTGGATGGCGAGGCCCTGGCCGACGTCGAGCACGGTGATCGCCGCCGTCCCCGGCGCAGGCCGCGGCGGCACCGCCGTGAGCATCGGCAGGAAGGCAAGGAGCCCCAGCCAGCGCGCGGGAAAGCCTCGTGGCAACAGCAGCCAGGCGCTTCCGCCCAGGGCCAGCAGCACCGCCCACCCGGGTGGCGCCGCCTGTTGCCAGACGGCCAGCGGCAACGCCGCCAGCGCGTCCACCGCCAGCATCAAGCCGCCGGTGATCCAATGCGCCAGTGCCAGCAGAGGGTCGAGGAATGGCAGGCAGCCGGCCAGCGCCAGCGGCGTGATCAGGAAGCTCACCAGCGGAATCGCCAGCGCATTGGCCAGCGGCGATACCAGCGAGAACTGCTGGAACAGGGCGAGCAGCGCCGGCAGCATGCCCAGGGTTACCGCCCATTGCGCGCGCCCCCACTCGAGCATCCAGTGCGCCGTCCCCAGCCGTCCACCGCCGATGAAGAACAGCAGCCCGACGGCGCCGAAGGAAAGCCAGAATCCGGCCGCCAGCACCGCCCAGGGATCCAGCAGCAGCACCAGCAGCAGGGCCAGGGCCAGCACCCGCGAGGCCGAGAGTTCGCGGCGCGCGACATGGGCCAGGGCCACCACACCGAGCATGTAGAGCGTGCGCTGCGCCGGCACGGCGAAACCGGCCAGCAGGCAATAGGCGAAGGCCGCCAGCAGGCCGCCGATGGCGGCCGCATGCTGCGCCGGCAGCCGCAGCGGCAGGCGGGAAGACCGCCGCCACAGCCAATTCACCGCCGCGTAGGCCAGGCCGGCAAGCATGGTCACGTGCAGGCCGGAAATGCTCATCAGATGAGTGATGCCGGTGCGGCCGAAGGCCTGCCACAGTTCGGGGGCAATCGCCTGCTGGTCGCCGATGGCCAGCGCGATCAGGATGCCGGCGTAGGGCGCCTCCGGCAGCGCGCGGCGGAAGCGGTCGCGGATCGCCTCGCGCAGCATCTCCACCGCATAAGCCGGATGCCAGACGCGGGCATCGATGCGTTCGGTCGCTGCCTTGGGCCGCACATAGCCCGTGGCGCGGATGCCGCGTTCGAACAGCCAGGCCTCGTAGTCGAAACCGTGCGGGTTGATGTTGCCGTGCGGGCGCTTGAGGCGCACCGTGAGGCGCCAGCGCTCGCCGGCCCGCACCGGCACGCGCGGGCTTTCGTCCGCCTCATCATCCCGGCCGCGGTACCAGGCGAGCGAGATGCGCGGCGGCACGCCTGGCAGGGCCTGCTCGACGTCGAAAGCAAAACGCAGCCCGCGTTCGAGTTCCTGCGGCAGGCCGGCAACCACGCCTGTCAGTTCAATGTCGCGGCCTTCAAGCTCGGACGGCAGGGTCTGCGCCAGGCGCCACTGGGCGTAGCCCCCGGCCCAGGCAAATCCCAGCGCCGCCCCGGCCAGGGCGAGGGCGAAGCGCGCCGCAAATCGCCGTGGCGCCGGCGCCGACTCCCGCACCCCCACGGCGGCAAGCAACAGTGCCAGCCCGGCGCCGGCCAGCAAAGCCATGGTGGTGGGCGGAGCCAGATCGGCCTGCCGCTGCAGGAACCATATGCCGGCGGCAAAGGCGAGTACGAACAGGCGCATGGTCCATATTATGTCTCCGTCGGAAGCCGGGGACGGTATCCCCTTGCGGGATAGACCATGCGCCTGGAATGCGCGGAGGGATCTACTTCAGCGCGATGCTGATCTCGGCAAAGTTGCTGGCGATCTCGGGCGTCTGCAGCGGCTCGCCGAGCTGGCGCTCGAGTTGCGAGGCGGCGAACAGGCCGCGCAGCACCTGGCTGCCGCTCGCGTCTTCATCGACCACGGCGGCATGGCGACGACCCGTGGCCTTCAACGTCGCCACGACGTGGCCGACGTGGGCGTGCCGCACGTCGTCCATGCTGATCACCGACAGGCGGTCCTGCGGCGTCATGATGTCGCGCACCAGGGCATCGGCGCGGGAGATCCCGCGCGCCGAAATGCACTGCAGCGTCTTCTCGCCGAGCAGGTCGTTGGAGGTGATGATGCCCAGCAGTTCGTTGTCGACATCGACCACCAGCAGCAGATGCACTTTGCGCCGGCGCATCACGCGCGCCGCGGTGTCGACGCTGACGTCGGGATCGATGGTGAAGGCGGTGACCTTGCGGAAATCGGTCATCACCGCCTCGGCCGGGTCGTCGAGGCCCACGCGCGGCGGCAGGTCATGGGTGGGAACGTGGAAGCGGGTGTGGGCGCGCAGCGGACGCTGCGGCAAAACCGAGTATTGGCGCATGGTGAATCCTCCTCTTGTGGTGTGTAGTCTGCCTCTGCGTGCAGGTCAAGGCGATTGTTCTCCCGCGGCACCACGCCTGTCCAAACCATTTTTTTGATATGGGCATTTATTCCATGCGAATCGACCGCATCTGCCGCGGTACAGCAAATCACGGCGAGCCCATGGCAAGCAGTCTTTCACGCCATTGCCGACAGATTTCAGCCGCAGCGCAACAAATCCGCTGCGCCTCCGGGCGATAATCCTCCCAATCATTGCGGAGCCACCATGAGCCACGTCTTCCCACCCGATCCCATTCCCTCCCTGGCCGTCGCCGGCAGCGACGACCGTTTTCCCGTGCACCGCATCTACTGCGTCGGCCGCAACTACGCGGCGCACGCCCGCGAAATGGGCTCGGACCCGACGCGCGAAGCGCCCTTCTTCTTCTGCAAGCCGGCCGATGCCGTGGTCCCGGTCGCAACCGGCGCCACGGCCGACCACCCCTACCCGGCCGAAACCGCCAACTACCATCACGAAGTCGAGCTCGTGGTGGCGATTGGCAAGCCCGGCAGCAACATCGGCGTCGCCGACGCCTCCAACCATGTCTGGGGCTATGCCATCGGACTCGACATGACGCGGCGCGACCTGCAGACCGCGCTCAAGGACAAGGGCCGCCCCTGGGAACTGGGCAAGGCTTTCGATCGCTCGGCGCCGATAGGCCCCGTCGTCCCGGCCAGCCGCATCGGCCACCCGGCCAGCGGTCGCATCTGGCTCACCGTCAACGGCCAGGCAAGGCAGCGGGGCGACCTCGCCGACCTGATCTGGTCGGTGCCGGAAACCATCGCCCACCTGTCGAGGTATTTCGAGCTGCGTCCCGGCGACCTGATCTTCACCGGCACGCCCGAAGGCGTCGGTCCCGTGGTGCGCGGCGACATCGTCGCGGCCGGGATCGATGGCATCGGCGAACTTTCGCTGCGCATCGTCTGAGGTTTGCCGCCGCAAGCCGATGCGCCACCACATCCGCAAGTTCCTGCCCGACCACGAGGCGATCCGCGCCAACCGCTGGCTGCGGCCCTTCGAGAACACGCTGCTGCATCCCCGCCTGTGGGACCTCAACCGTCATTCGGCGGCCGGGGCGGTGGCCGCCGGCATGTTCTGCGGCCTGATCCCGGGGCCGCTGCAGATGCTCGGCGCGGCGATCTGCGCGGTGGTGTTTCGCGTCAACCTGCCGCTCGCGCTGCTCACCACCTTTTATACCAACCCCTTCACCATCGTCCCGCTGTATCTCGTGGCCTATGCCATCGGCCAATGGGTGCTGCCGGGGGCGGGCCAGCGTTTCGTGCCGCCGCCGGAATGGGGCGACGAAGGCTTTCACGTCTGGGTGCAGGCGCTGATCGACTGGATGGCGGGCCTGGGCGCCCCCCTGGCGCTGGGGCTGGTGCTGCTGGCATCGATCCTGGCTCTGGCGGGCTATCTGCAGATGCGCCTGGCCTGGCGGCTCTATCTGGTACGCGCCTGGCGCCACCGCAGCCGCCTGCGCGCCGCGCGCCGCTAGACCAGCACACCGTCCTTCAAGTGCAGCACGCGGTCCGCGCGCGCCGCAAGTTCGGCGTCGTGGCTCACCAGCACCAGGGCGGCGCCGCGCTCGCGGCAGAGCTCCAGCAACAAACCGAACACCGCATCGGCGGCAACGCGATCGAGGTTTCCCGTGGGCTCGTCGGCCAGCAGGCAGACCGGCCGGGTCACCAGGGCACGCGCCACGGCGACGCGCTGGCGCTCGCCGCCGGAAAGTTCCCCCGGGCGATGCGTCAGGCGGTGGCCAAGCCCGACCCGCTCCAGCACCGTGGCTGCCTGCCCCTCGGCCTCGCGCCTGTCCATGCGCCGGATCCACAGGGGCATGGCGACGTTCTCCAGTGCCGTGAATTCCATCAGCAAGTGGTGGAACTGATACACGAAACCCAGCGAGGCATTGCGCAAGGTGCCGCGCTCGGCCTCATTCAGGCGCGCCAGATCGCGTCCCTGCAGTTCGACGCAGCCGGCGGTCGGGGTGTCGAGGCCGCCGAGCAGGTGCAGCAGGGTGCTCTTGCCTGAACCGCTGGCGCCGACGATGGCCGCCGTCTCTCCGGCGCCGACTTTCAGGTCGATGCCGCCCAGCACGCGGACCTCGTCCCCGCCCTGGCGGAATACCTTGCCCAGACCCGAGCATGACAGCACGGCGACGGCCTCATTCATACCTGAGCGCCTCCGCCGGCTGGGTGCGCGAGGCGCGCCAGCTCGGATACAAAGTCGCCAGCAGGGTCAGCACGAAGGACACGCTGCCGATGGTCCACACGTCCGACCAGTGCAGGTCGGAGGGCAGTTCGCTGATGTAATACACATCCTTGGCGAGGAACTGCAGGCCCAGCGCGCGTTCCAGCGCCGGCACCACGACGTCGACGTTGAGCGCCAGCGTCACGCCGCCGGCAATACCGGCAAGCAGCCCGCTGACGCCGATCAGCGTGCCCTGGACGACGAAGATGCCCATGATGCTGCCCGGGCTCGCGCCCAGGGTGCGCAGGATGGCGATGTCGGCGCGCTTGTCCTGCACCGCCATCACCAGGGTGGACACGATGTTGAAGGCAGCGACGGCGACGATCAGCAGCAGGATCAGGAACATCATGCGCTTCTCGATCTCCACGGCGCGAAAGAAGTTGGCGTGGCTCCTGGTCCAGTCGCTGATCCAGACGTCGCCGTCGAGGTAGCGCATCAGCTCGCGGCCGATCTGCGGCGCGGCGAAGAGGTCGTCGACCTTGAGGCGCACGCCGCTGACGCGGTCGTCCATGCGATAGAGCTTCTGCGCATCCTCGAGATGGATCAGGGCCAGGCCGGAATCGAACTCGAACATGCCGGCCTCGAAGATGCCGACGACGCGAAACTGCTTGATGCGCGGCAGGATCGCCGCCGGCGTCACCATGCCCTGCGGCGCCAGCAGGGTGATCTTGTCGCCCTTGCGCGCCCGCAGCGCGCGCGCCAGTTCGCTGCCCAGCACCATGCCGAACTCGCCGGGGCGCAGTTCGTCCAGCTTGCCGGACTTCATGTAGCGGGCGAAATCCGCCACCTTGTCCTCGGCCTCGGGCAGGATGCCGCGCACCAACATGCCGCGCACCTGGCCGTCGAAGCTCAACATGCCCTGCGCCTGCACGTAAGGCGCGGCGAACTTCACCCGCGGGTGGCGCGCCACGCCCTGCAGCGTCTTGCCCCAGTCCTCCAGTTCGCCGCTGCCGCCGCTGACCTGGATGTGGGAGACGACGCCGAGGATGCGCTCGCGCAACTC
>JALHNN010000033.1 GCA_022843505.1 Sulfuritalea sp. | reverse complement strand
TTCAGGTCCTTGAGCTTCTTCAAATCCTTGAGCTTTTCCTTGAGCTTGCTCTTGTCCTTGGATTTGTCCTTGGACTTGTTCTTGTCCTTGCTCTTGTCCTTGGACTTGAACTTGTCCTTCGACTTGAACTTGTCCTTGCTCTTGTCCTTGGACTTGAACTTGTCCTTCGACTTATCCTTGCTCTTGTCCTTGGACTTGAACTTGTCCTTCGACTTGTCCTTGCTCTTGTCCTTCGACTTGAACTTGTCCTTCGACTTGCTCTTGTCCTTGTCCTTGAGCTTCTTCAGGTCCTTGAGCTTCTTCAAATCCTTGAGCTTTTCCTTGAGCTTGCTCTTGTCCTTGGATTTGTCCTTGGACTTGTTCTTGTCCTTGCTCTTGTCCTTGGACTTGAACTTGTCCTTGCTCTTGTCCTTGGACTTGTCCTTGCTCTTGTTCTTGTCCTTGGCTTTGTTCTTGTCCTTGTTCTTGTTCTTGTTCTTGTCTTTCAGCTTGTCCTTGAGCTTCTTCAGATCCTTCAGCTTCTCCTTCAGCTTTTCCTTGGACTTGTCCTTGCTCTTGTCCTTGTCCTTGTCCTTGTTCTGGTCCGAATCGCCATGGAAACCGTCCTGCGTTTTCCCGGGACCGCTGCCGCCGACGCCACCGGCGACTTTCTCAAGATCGGCATCATCCAGTTCAGACTGGTCTTTCGCCGGACCGGCTTTCAAGCCACCCGTTTCATCGCTCATGAACTACCTCCATCATTCGTTGATAACGTCGGCCCCAGTTTGGAAAAGTGAACGGCCTTCTTGATTCTAGTACAAAGGATATTTGAAACACAAAGGACTTTTGTCACGCCTGGAGCTCAAGATGCGCGCTTGCCACGCTTGCGCGACTGACGCGCGCTGATGTCGACGTTCTGCCGCTTCGCCAACTCCGCGAACGCGCCTTCCTGCTCCAGGAGTTCATCGTAACGGCCCTGCTGGACCAGCTTCCCCCCCTCGAGCACGATGATCTGGTCGGCTTCGACAATCGTGCTCAGGCGATGCGCGATGACCACCCGGGTGGCCTTCAGCCGCAACAGGCTTTCGGCAACGACCGTCTGCGACTTGTTGTCCAGCGCGCTGGTTGCCTCGTCGAGGAAGAGTATCTTGGGATTGCCCGCCAGAGCACGCGCAATGAGGATGCGCTGCCGCTGCCCGCCCGAAAGCGTGCTGCTGCCCTCGCCGATGGCCGTGTGCATGCCCATCGCCATTTCCTTGATGTCCTGCTCCAGGCCCACCATGCGCGCGGCCACCCAGGCGTCATCGAGCGTACCGCCCTTGACGCCGACGATGTTCGAAAAGATGTCTCCGGCCAGCAGCGGACTGTTCTGCAGCACGACGCCGAACTGCCGGCGCAGGGCCTGCTGGTCCAGTTCGATCAGTGCATGGTCGTCGAACAGGATCGCCCCGCTGGAAGGTTCTTCGAAGCCGAGCAGCAGGCGCAGCAGGGTCGATTTTCCGGAACCCGAGGGCCCGACGATGGCCGTGAAACTACCGGCGGGAATCGAGATCGACACATCGTCGAGTACGGGATCGCCGTCGGGATAGGAAAAGGAAACCTGGCTGATCTCGATGGCACCGGCGATCTCGCCGGGGTCTATCTCGCCGCTGCCGCCCTCGGGGGTATGCTCGAGTATCGGCTTGGCCATTTTGTACATCGGCACCACCAGAAACAGGCCTATGATGGTTTCGCAGACCTGGATCAGGGACAGGAAGATGGCACTGAAAGCGCCGAAGAATCCGATCAGTTCGCCGCTGCTGAGCTGGCCGCCGCCCTGCTTTGCCGAGAGCGACGCCATCATCGCCAGCACCACCAGCAAGCCCAGCTTGTGATAGCCGCGCAGGATGACCTCCTGCTGCGCCTTGAGCTTGAGGATAAGCAAGCGGATCCGGCGCATGCTGGCGAAGGCATCCGACCAGACGCCCATGGCGCGGGATTCCGATGCGGTGGTGCGCAGCTTGGACACGCCCTGCACCAGTTGCAGGACGACCGCCATCACCCGGCGCATCGATACCTCCACCGAATGCAGAGCATGGAAGGTCCACCAGGTGAAGAAGGCCAGCAGACCCAGGCCGAGCACCACCAGCACGAAGGCGACCAACGCCAGTATCGGGCTGAACTTGAGCAGGACGATGAATCCGAGCAGGCCGAAAATTCCGCTGACCAGGCCGGTCAGGGTCGACACCGAGAGCATCTTGGCAATGGTGTTCACGGCATTCACCCGCATCGTCAGGTCGCCCACCGCGTATTGGCGGAAGAAGTCGATCGGCATGCCGAGCAGGCGGTCCCAGACGGCGGCCTGGATGTCGTGTTCGACGTGGCTCGTCAGGCGCACCAGGACCTGGCCCTTGGCCAGTTCGAACAGTACCTGCACCAACGCGGCGACAAGCAGCACGATGCCGATGCGCATGAGCATGTTGAGCTTGGCCGAGGGGATGATTTCATCCACCACTTCCGCGGTCGCGATCGGCAGCACCATGGCGAGGAAGGCGATCAGTGTGGCGATCACCATCGACAGCGCGAAATCGTAGCCCCTGCCGTGGAAGCCATAGGTCACCAGGTCCGCGATCCCCACGGGCTGGCGAGGGAAGGGACGGTAAAACGCCAGCCCGAATGGCTTCAGTTCGGCGGCGAGGTCGGCACTGACCGGGGTGCGTTCGCCGGTCGCGGCATCGACTGCCTCGTAGTGCCGCCGCCGCCCGGCGATCAAGGCCAGCGGCGCCTCGCTGTCGGCGCGGAACGCCAGCAGCGGCCCATTGTCGGTCTGCCACCACTCGCCGGCCAGCGTGACTTCACGGACCCGGAAGCCGGAGGCGTTGGCCAGCGCGATCACGCGCGCCTTGGGCTCGGTCGGCCCCCCGCTCAAGTCGCTCAGTTCGATGCCGAGGTGGTCGCACAACTGCTTCGCCGCGGCGTATACGGAAGCCTCCGAACTGGCCGCGACCTTCTCCGCGCTGGCCTTCTCGTCCAGCAGCCGCCGCATCACGAGGACGCCTTCGGCGGTCATCGACTGCACGCTCCGGTTCCGCCCAAGCAAGGCGGTACCGCTGGCGCGCTCCCTGGCCAGCACGCCTTCGCAGCGCAGCAGCAGCAGTTGGCGCACGGTCCTGACGAAGGCGTCGACCAGCAGCGCGGGGTTGTCCACGTCCTCCTGCTCAGTGACCTTCAGCTTGCCGGCTTCGTCGGCGGCCAGCCAGACGTGGTGGGTGACAATCACCGACTCGCCGGCCCGCGCCGAGCACAAGGCCGAGCCGAGCAGGCTCAGGCTCCCCTCATCGACCTCGACGACGACGATGCCGTGGTCGACCGCCAGCCATTCGCCCGCCTCGGCGGCGGTGGCCTCGCCTCCCACGAGGCGCCTGGGGGCTCCGGCAGGACGCTCCACCGCCAGTTGTTCAAACCAGCTGCGCAGGCTTTCATGGATCAGTTCCTGCGTCTCTTCGAGCGCCCCGTCCTCGACGTAGGCAACCCAGTCCTCTATGGGCGTGGTCTGGAATTTTGCGCCCGGCCCGGGCACGGCGAGCAGCCGGTCGATGCCTTGCGGCAGGGCCATGCCGCCGGCCACCGGCTGGTTCGGCCCGGCGCGCAGCAGGTGGTGCAGCGACCCGGCCGCACCCATCGCCTCCGAACCGACGGCGAAGACGTCGAAATAGCCCTTGGTGACCTCGACCACGACGGCGGGATCGTCGAGCATCAGGCCATTGCGCGCCTGCGCCTTTTCGACGGGCGACATGTCCTCGGTCTCGCTCATCCCTGTTCCACCAATCCGCGGTAGAGGCCATTGCGCATGGCCATCAGCTCCCGATGCGAACCCTGCTCGACCAGCTGCCCCTCGTCCAGCACGAGGATGCGGTCGCAGTCGCGGACGGTGCTCAGGCGGTGGGCGATGATGATGCACGAACAACCGCGTCGCCGCAGGTTGTGTTCGAGCGCCTCCTCGGTCGCCGTGTCCAGCGCGCTGGTGGCTTCATCGAGCACCAGCAGGCGCGGGTTGGTCAGCAGGGCGCGCGCGATCTCCAGCCGCTGGCGCTGGCCGCCGCTCATGTTGCGCCCGCCCTCGATCACCGCGCCGTCGTAGCCCTCGGGCCGACTCATGATGAAGTCATGGATCAGGGCGTCCTTGGCCGCCGCGATCAGTTCGCCGTCGGGCACCGAGGGGTCCCACATGGTGAGGTTTTCGCGGAAGCTGCCTTCGAACAGCGTGATGTCCTGGTCCACCAGGGCGACCGAGCCGGCGAGGCGGGCCCGGCTGTAGGCCTGCCGCGGCTTGCCGTCGAACAGGATTTCGCCTTCGGTCGGCATGTACAGGCCGGCCACCAGCTTGGCGACCGTCGACTTGCCGCAGCCGGACCGGCCGACGATGGCGATGCGCTCGCCCGGCCGCACCAGCAGGGAGAAACCGCTCAGCAGCGGCGTGTCGGTGGGGTTGTAGCCGAAACTGACATTGCGGAACTCGAGGTGCCCGGCCAGCTTGACCGGCCCCTCGCGCAGGTCGTCGTCGAGGAACTCCGGAATCTCGTCGGCCAGCGGGTCGCGCGCGTACTGCAGGACGTCCTCCACCCGCTGCAGGTCGCCGCGCAGGTTCTGCACCGTGGTCATCATGCCGGCGAGGGCCATCGCGGGGATGATGAAGCTCAGCGACAGGGCCTGGAACGCCACCAGCATGCCTATCGTCAGGTGCCCGTCGATCACGCGGTAGCCGCCGAAGCACAGGATCAGCGCCTCGTTGAGCAGCATCAGCACGGCCGGCAGCTGGCGGTACTTGAGGCCGAGGTTCTCCACCCGCTGGTGCGCCGTGATGTACTGGGCCAGCGCGCCGCCGAAACGCCCGAACGCGGCGGACTCCGCCGCCGACGCCCGCAGGGTCTCGATCACCGACAGGCCGCCGGCGGTGATGCCCTGCAGTTTGCCGAGGGCGATCGACATCGTCAGGCTGCTCTCCTGCGTCAGATGGGATATCTGCTTGAGGATCACCAGGTTGGCGACCACCACGGCGAGGCTGGCCAGCGCCAGCACGGCATCGAAGCCCAGCATGACGATGAAGAAGAAGACGGCGAGCAGGGCGTTGACCACGGTGCGCGCCAACTCGCCGGTGATGACGTTGGCAATATTGTCGTTGAGCATCAGCCGCCAGGCCACCTCGCCCGGCGCCCGCTGGGTGAAGAAGGTCAGCGGCAGCTTGAGCAGGTGCCAGAAGAAGCGGGTCGCCATCAACAGCACCAGCTTGGTCTGGAAGCGCAACAGGTACCAGCGCTGCAGCCAGTCGAGCAATACGTAGAGCAGGGTCGCCAGGGCGTAGCCGAGCAGTATGCCGGTGGCCCAGGTCTGATCACCGTCGAGGATCACCCGGTCGATGAAAACCGAGGTCAGCACGGGGAACGCAAGCCCGGGCAGCACCATGAACAGCCCCGCGAGCATCAGGAAGGCCAGTGCCGGGCGATCCGTCGTCAGGTGCTTGAAGGCGAGGCGGTAGAGGTTCTCTGGCTTGCCGGTCGGCTTGAAATCCGGCCCGGGCTGCATCGTCAGCACCACGCCGGTGAAGGACTGGTCGAATTCGTCGAGGGACACCGAGCGCCTGCCGCACGCCGGATCGTTGAGGTAGGCGTGGCCTTCGTCGAAGCCCTCGAGAACGAGGAAGTGGTTGAAGTTCCAGAAGATGATGCAGGGCAACTTCATTTCCCGCAGATCCGCCGGTTCCTTCTTGTATCCCTTGGCGACCATCCCGTAGGAGCGCGCGGCCTTGAGCACGTTGGTGGCC
Source organism: Sulfuritalea sp. (assembly GCA_022843505.1). Taxonomy (GTDB): domain Bacteria; phylum Pseudomonadota; class Gammaproteobacteria; order Burkholderiales; family Rhodocyclaceae; genus Sulfuritalea. The sequence continues at coordinate 6,913 of JALHNN010000033.1, read as the reverse complement.
TTGCTGCCGTCGCGCGAAACGCCGCAGCGTCGGCGCAGTTCCTCGAGCGAGACGTAGCAGCCGAAATGGCGCAGCACGATCGACAGGGCTGCGGCCCCGCACTCGAGCGCCTCGAGCTGCAGCACCGTCGGCGTGCGCACCACCGAACCCGGCTCGCGTCTGGCGAATCGGCCGGCCAGCTTTTCCAGCCAGTGGCTCAGTGCAGCCGTGTCCATTGCTTCACCAATGCGATCGCGCGCGCGAAGGGTGGCCGTTCGCGAACCTTGACCTCGGCGCGACAAAGCGCGCCGGGTCGAACATCGGGCGATTCGGCGGCGGCGGCCGACCAGGCAAATCCGCCCTTCTCGTTCCTCTCCAGGCGCGCGCGCGCGAATATCGTCGAGCGGGATTCCGAGAGCTCGCGCACCAGGTTGTCGTTCTGGACCAGTAGCCTCATGCCCGGCGAGCTTACCGGGTAATCGGAGACGCTTTCGATCCGCGCCCGCAGGAAGCCGAACTCCTGGCGCTTGACGTAATCGGGCACCACCTCGGCGTTCATGTTCGTCGCCACCAGCTTGCCCTCGCCACCCGGGAAATAGATCGCCGCCTCGATGTCCCCACGCGCATTTTCAAGCCGTTCGAGCAACAGGACGGGAGTGCCGAATCCAACCGCGACACCGTTGCCGATCTTGATCTCGACCACGCGCCCGCCGAAGATGCTGACGATGGGGGCCGACTGGCGCTCGATATCCAGCGATGCCTCCAGGTTGCGCCGGGTTTCGTTGACCTGGAAATCGATCGCGATGCGTTCCCTCTCCCGCTGGCGCTGCTGCTCGGAGTAGCCGAGCGTCGACTGGGCGGCGCGGTCAACCAGCTGTTCCCGTTCGAGTATGGCCGCGGCATGGGCCTCCTCCGAATCGAGCAGGGTACGGCGCGTGATCAGGCCCTGCGCCACCAGTTCGCGCTCGGTCACCAGGCGCTTTTCGATCGCCGCCGCCTTCTCCTCGGCGAGCCGCAGCTGCGCTTCGAGCAGGCGGCGCTCGGCGCTCGAGGAATCGCGTCCCTGGCTGCTGGCACGGCTGTTGATCCGCGAAATCTCTTCGCGCCGGCGCTCGAGTTCTGCCAATCGATCGCGGGCATGGCGAATCTGGTCGTCGAGCTCCGAACGCACGACGCGGCCGATCACCTGGTTCGCCGTGACGCGGTCGCCCAGTTTCACGGAAAGGCCGCTGACGACCCCGGCCGCACTCGCCGTAACCTCGGCGATGCCGCTGGGACTGGTCAGGATGCATCGCCCCACCACTTTTTGTTCCACCGGCCAGGTAAAGCCCCAGAAGAGAAAAGCCACCAGCAGGATTGCAGCACCTATCCAGGCCAGGATGGTATGCGGACGACTGATCCCGAGCAGGACGTCCAGGCGATCCGGCGATGACAGCCGCGCCAGGGCCACCTTGCGGAACAGCTTCTGGCTGCGGTCGGAATCGCTCTCGTCCATTACCTGCTGCCCGCGATTCCCGCCCGATCCAGCAGCGCCGTATTGACCCGGTACGAATCGGCTTCCCTGCCCACCAGTTCGCCGGCATCGAACAGGATCTGCGCAATGCCTACCGCATACTCCTGGCGCAACTGCAGCAGCTGCAGGCGGGCACCGTCCAGCCGGTCCTGCACCGTGATGACGTCGATCAGCGTAGCCAGCCCCAGCTTGCGCTTGACATACTCGTTCTTCACCGCCTGTTCGTAGCGGACCACCGCACCCGCGGTATCTTCGTGACGGCGGACTATCCGGCGCAGGGCGCTCGACGAGGTGACGATGGCCGAGCCGACATTGCCTTCGGCTTCGTGGAGCCGGACGACGGACTGCCGATGGGTCGCCTGACGGGTCGCTACCAGTCCTCGCGCGGCGGTGCTCTCGAGGGGCATGCGCACCTGGAATCCGAGGTTGAGGACGGGAAACGGTCGTGACAGGTCGAAGTCGGGACCGTTCGATCCCTCGCGCAGACCGCTGGTATTGAGCGATCCGACGAAATCCAGCTGCGTCTTCAGCGTATCTTCCGCCGCCAGCACCTGAATGTGCGCCGCCCGCTCGCGCAGGCGCGCGGCGCGGATGTCGGGGCGCTTGTCCAGCGCATCCTTGTGCCGTGCCTGCATGCGGCCGGCGAAATCCACGGCGCGCGGGTCCACCTCCGGCAGGGCATCGGTCTGCAGCGCGGCCCCGAGCACGTCGTCGACCGTGTCCGCCTGGAGCAGGCGGCCGAGGTTGTTCCAGGCCGCCTGCAGGGCCTGCTCCTCGGCGACCCGGCTGGAGCGCTTTTCACCGGCGCTGGCTTCGGCAAGATCGAGCTCGGCGCCGGGAATCTGGTCCGCCGCAACCAGCTTTTCGATCTCGGCGACGAGGTCGCTGGCGCGCTTCTCGCTCTCCCTCAGGATGTTGGCGCGAAGCAGGCGCGCGGCAAGTTCCCAGTAGGCCTGCACCACATTCAGCACCGTGGTCGAACTCGTCTGCAGGAGGTCCTCGATGCTCGCGTCGCGCTCGATCTCTCGCGCCTTCAGCGCGCTTTCGTTCTGCACGCCGCCGGCGTTGCGCAACAACGGCACGCGTATCCCGAAGCGCAGGCCGGCGGTCGTCTGCCGCGGCGTGCCGGAAGCCTCGTTGAGCGTGCTGCCGGCGGAATTCACGGTGCCGCTTGCTTCCAGTTCGGCCCCGGAACGAAGGTTGCGGGTGACTCCGGCACGAAACTCCGAATTGTTGATGCTCTCGGCCCGACTTTCCGGAGAACCCGCCGTGGCGAAAGTCGTCACATCCTGCCGGCGCAGCGGCCGTCGCCCGGCCTCGCGCGAATAATTCAGCGTGAATTCCGTCTCATAGGCGCCCAGGGCCTGGTCGACATTGCCCTGCTCGGCTTTGACCTGCAAACCCTGGAGCACCAGATTGGGGTTGGCGCTCAAGGCGCGGCGCAACACGTCTTCGAGGCTTGCTTCGCCCTTCAATGTCAGGCTGCGGCCAGGCCCTTCCATGGGTGGCGGGGGAACGACCAGATCCCTGGCCAGCCGCAAGTCCTGCGCCCCCGCCGCGGGAACACAGAGCAGGAAGGCAGCGACGGCGCGTATCGTCCCCGAGCGCATTCTGGGCAAGCCTGTTGCCGGCGGATTGCTTACTGTGCGAGCTTCTTGAGCAAACGCTCGAATCGCAGGCCGGCGTTGTACACCTCGTCCAGCACCTCGTCATCCAGCAAGTCCGCATCCTGCTCGTCATCTTCGTCGGCGATCGCCTTGCCCGGCTCGGCGGCCGGGGCATTGCCATAACCCAGGGTCGACAGCGTCGATCGCATGCGATTGGCAAGGAATACCGCAAGCGCGCGGTAGAAGCGGCCGGCAAACGCGGCGTCGCGCTGCAACTGCTTGCGCAGCTTCAGCTGCGAAACCGCGAGCACCACGCAATCCTCTTCCACCACGACCGAAGCCGTCGGCGGGCTGGAAATGACCAGCGAGATTTCACCGAGGATTTCGCCGACGCCAACCTCGGCCAGCCTGAACCCGTTGGGCAGGACCACCGCCAGTCGCCCATCGATGACGATGTAGAGATTCTCCGAGCGAACCCCGTTCTGGATCACGACGGATCCCTTGGCAAGCTTCTGGCGCTGCCCGTTGGTCGCCAGCCACTCGACGTCGGCATCGTCGAGTTGCCCAAGGATGTACAAGACTTTTCTCATGACCCTCTCCTACACAGGACAATTCGGAACGGAAGGGCACATGTCGGCCGCACCGTCGATCGGGGTGAAATCGGGAAGGCTATTCCTCTTCTTCCTCTTCCTCGTCTTCTTCCTCTTCGTCCCAATCCTCTTCGCCGCGGGTCAGGCCGACGTAGTTCGGATAGTCGTCGCAGAACTCGATCGCATCGCCGATGGCGGCCATCGGCCGAACCGCGGAGGAAACCGCGCCTTCTTCGTCGGTGCTCTCGACCAGGGCGAAGCAAACGACGGCAACATTGTCTTCGTCCTCGAACATGGCGTCCCAGCCCTCGGCGGGAAGGAGTTGCAGAATTCGTTCCTTGGCTTCGCTCATCGCGGTCTCCAGATTGTCAAAGGGGGCAAAAAGGGCTATTTCGGGTACGGCAGGGGGATGAATTCGTCATCGCCCATCATTTCGCGCTCGAACTTGAGAAAATCGTAGTAGCCACAGGTGTTCTGCCAGGGGAACTTGTGGCAGACCAGCGGACGGGCTTCATAGATACCGCAGTGGCGTTTCTCGCGGTCGAAAAAGACACAGATGGACTTGAAGATGTCGTCCTTGCGATGGCGCAGAAACCACTCGCCGTCGATGAAGTCGAGCGCATTCTTCTTGATGTCCTTCTCGTCGCACTCGAAATGCCTGGCGAGCAGGGCAATGTCGAATGGGGTGGTGCGGATACGCTCGTAGCTGCAGCACCATCCGGGGCATTGCGAGCAATCGAACTTGATCTTGTCGGCCTTTTTCTTTGGCATGGAACCCTTCTGTTCTCCGGACGCAGACAATTGCGCATGAGCGCGCGAAAGGCCGTCTCATATTTTCATCTTAAACCAAATCCTTGCTCGGCCGTTAGCCTCCTGTCGGCCTTATGCAGATCCGGATCAAGTCCATCAGCCGGCGAGAAAAGCCTCCCAGCTGCCCGGCACACCCGCCGGCAGCGGCTCGTAGCCAGGCATCGCCAGCAGGCGCTGGCGAAAGGTGTTGCCGTGCAGGCGCGCGAGCAAAGACCTGCCCTCGGGGCTCGCGGCGATCGCGCGCGTCATGGCGAAGCCATAGCGCTCGGTGACCAGCGGCACGAAGCCGAGGTCGTAGCGCTCCGCCGCGGCCTGGATGCCGAATCCGGCATCGGCCTGGCCGGCGGCGACTTCCGCCGCCACCGCCTCGTGGGTGAATTCCTCGTGCTGGTAGCCGGCGATCGACTCCGGCCGCACGCGGCTGGCCGCCAGCAGTTCGTCGATCAACACCCGCGTGCCGGAACCGCGCTGGCGATTGACCATGCGCAAGCCGCGCCGCGCGATGTCCGCCAGGCTTGTCAGTCGGTGCGGGTTTCCGCGCACCACGATCAGGCCCTGGCGGCGGCGCATCACCGGCAGGCAGGCGTGGGTCATGGGGTCCAGCCAGCGCCCGAGCCAGTTCTCGATTCGCGGAACGGGCCAATCCTCGGGCACATGGAAACCGGCCAGTTCGCATTCGCCCCGCCCCAGCGCCGCCAGCGCCTCCTCGCTGCCGCGCCAGAACAGCTCGAAGCGGATGCGCCGTCCATGCTCCACCCAGTCGGCCAGCGCCAGGTCGTGGCTCGCCGCCACCCGCAGGCGCTCCGGTGCGGTGCGCACGACGGGCGCCAGCAATGCCTCGAGCCGGCGCTGCCAGGGCGCATGCACATCCTCGAGGGCGGCGCGTGCGGCGACGTCGAGTTCGACGAGGGCTGCGCCGAACTCGGTCAGGCGCGTGCCGCGACCGCGTTCCATGACCGCCAGCGCGACGCCCAATGACTGTTCGCACTGGCGCAGCAGGCCCCAGGCCGTGCGGTAAGACATCCCGCAGCTTTCCGCCGCGGCACCCAGCGTGCCACCGGCCCCGATACCGGCGAGCATTTGCAGCAGGCGCGTACTGTCAACGTCCTGCAGCAACGGACCGAAGTCCCAACTCCAACGCAGATAGGGCCTTGTTGCAGGCGACGACATATTCAACCCCTTCAATGCTTAGTTTAACCTGCACACCCTTATGCACGCAGCCACATAAATAGTGACGACACTGGGGGATTCCTTCCTCACCGCCTGGCAGTTGGTCGCCTCCGCCGACGCCAGACTGGCCGACATCGTCTGGCTCAGCCTGCGTGTCAGCCTCGCCGCCACGCTGATCGCCTGCATCGCCGGCATGCCGATCGGCGCCCTGCTGGCGGTTGGCCGCTTCCCCGGGCGACGCGTGCTGATCGTTTTGTTCAACGGCCTAATGGGGCTGCCGCCCGTGGTGGTGGGGCTGCTGGTGTACCTGTTGCTGTCGCGCGCGGGCCCGCTGGGCGCGATGGGCCTGCTGTTCTCGCCGACGGCGATGGTCATTGCCCAAGCAATACTTGTCACGCCTATTGTCGCCGCGCTGACGCGGCAGGTGATTGCCGATGAGTGGACGGAATATCGCGAACAGCTTCGCTCGCTCGGCGCCAGCCGCAGCCGTGCTGCGGCGACCCTGCTCTGGGACGGCCGATTTTCCCTTTCCACGGCGGCGCTGGCGGGCTTTGGCCGCGCCATCGCCGAAGTCGGCGCGGTGATGATCGTCGGCGGCAACATCGATGGCGTAACGCGCGTGATGACCACCACGATTGCGCTGGAAACCAGCAAGGGCGACCTGCCCCTGGCGCTCGCCCTGGGCTTCGTCCTGATCGCCGTGGTGCTCTCGATCAACGCCATCGCCTATGCCGTGAGGGGCTGGGCGGAAAGGAAATGGGGGTGAGGCCGGGGTTTCGCGGAGCACTGCTCCGTGCCGGACGAACCGGCCGGCTGTGCAAAGCCGGCCGTGGAAAAAGGCCGGGGTTTCGCGGAGCACTGCTCCGTGCCGGACGAACCGGCCGGCTGTGCCAAGCCGGCCGTGGAACGGAGCCGACATGGCCGCGTGGTTGACGATAGCGAAGCTCGGCCTGACCGAGGGAGGGACACGCATCATCGATGACGCCTCGATGAGCCTGTCAGCCCAGCGCAACATCGTGCTCGGCCCCAATGGCGCCGGCAAGAGCACCCTGCTGCGCCTGATTCACGGGCTGCTGCACCCGAGCGGTGGCCGCCTGAACTGGGCGCGGCCGCTTACCCAGGCCATGGTCTTCCAGCGACCGATCATGTTGCGCACGACCGTACTGGCAAACGTCGAATACGGGCTCAAGCTGCAGGGCCACGCCGCGCCGGAGCGACGGCGACGCGCCGCCGCAGCGCTGGCT
>JALHNN010000032.1 GCA_022843505.1 Sulfuritalea sp. | reverse complement strand
TGGGAAATACCCCGGGGAATCGCCCGGGAAAGTAAATCGCTGGGTCTGGCACGATATCTGCTTATGCTTGGGCGTGAGAGCAGGTATCTGGAACCCCGAATTCAACATGGAGAGGATCGAATCATGAAACCCAACGTCAGGATGAGCCAATTGACCCGTGGTCTGCTAGCCGTCGCCATTGTCGGCAGCGGCCTAGCCGTCTACCACGACGATGCCGTCGCCGCGATTTCCGCCGGCAAACACAACCTTTCTTCGACGACTGTGACCAACAACCGCACAACCGGTGCAGGCGGCGAAATCTGCGTCTTCTGTCACACGCCGCACGGCGCCGACGTCAGCACGGCGGGTGCTCCGTTGTGGAACAAGCGTTTCACCACCACCGCAACCGCCTTCACCCCCTATGTCGCCACCACGACCCTGGACGGCGCCTTCGCTACCGACGGTACCGGTACAGGCGGCTTCCTCAGCGGCGCTTCGCTCGCCTGCCTCTCCTGCCATGACGGCACCCAGGCCATCGACAACCTGCTGAACGCTCCCGGCAGCGGCGGCATGGATTCCACCGGCGGCAACAGTGACGGCCGGGCCTTTGTCTGGAACACGGGCAACAACTCCAACCTCAATGCCAACGGCTATCTGGTGAGCAACGCCAACCTGGGCAAGGATCTCAGCAACGACCACCCGATCGGCATCCGTTATTGCGGCGGCGGCCCGGTGGTTTCGGCGCCGGGTACGGCCTGCGCCGACCCCGACTTCATCAGCCCGACCAATGGCCTGATTGGCACCCAAACTCAGTTCTGGGTTAATACCGGCGCCGGCGTCGGTGGAACGGGCAACGCAACTCGCGACAAGAATGACATGCTGCTCTACGTCCGCAACTTTGCTTCCGGTGGCAACGGCCCCTCGGTCGAATGCGCATCCTGTCATGACGTGCATTCCTCGGCGGCCCTGTTCCTGCGGATTCCCAACAGCAGCAGTAACGTCTGCCTGGCCTGCCACGTCAAGTAAGCGTCTTTCGGCAACGGCAGGGAACCGGTTGAATCGGTCGCCCAGAGCCTAGCAACTCTCACGATTGAGAAAAGCCCCGAGGGAAACCTCGGGGCTTTTTTCTTGTCTCAACAGCGCCGGTACCTGCCCTGCTGGCACCAATGGCATGGCTCGCGGTATGATGCCCCGCTCACCTGCGACAGGCTCTCCGTCTGCCGCTTCGTCAAGAACATAAAGGCTGAACATGAATCCTGAAACCAGATTCTCCCCATGGGTGGCCGCATTGATGTCGGCGCTTTCCTTCACCGTGTTCGCCCAGACGCCGGCCACCTCTCCGGCTGCGCCTGCCACAGGTTCTGCGTCCGCTGCGCCGGCGGCACCCGCCACGAGTCCGGTAGCTAGCGCCGTCGCGGCGCACGGGCCGATCCCGCTTTTCGCCACGGTCAATGGCTACCCGATTTCTGTTGTGGAGTTCAATTCCGCCTTTGTCGCACACATGCGGCAGACCTATTACCATGGTGCGGTGCCGGAGGGCGGCATGGACAAGGCGCGCCGCGAGGTCACCCAGCAACTGGTCAGCAGGACATTGCAACTGCAGGAGATTGCACGCCGGGGCCTGAAGCCGGACGGCGAGAGCGTCGAGCGCCAGGTTGCGGAGTATGAAAGGAACTACGCCGGCAACCCGAACTGGCAGCGCAACCGTGAGGTCATGCTGCCAGGGCTGCGCGATTTGCTCGGGCAGCAGGATATGCTCAAGCGTCTGGAGAGCGAGGTGCGGAACGTTCCCGCGCCGACCACCGAGGAGGTCAGGGCCTACTACGAGCGCAAGCCGGAGCTATTTACCGAACCGGAAAAGTTGCGCGTGAGCGCCATCGTGCTCCAGGTCGATCCCGGCGCGCCGCGTGCGGCCTGGGATGCGGCGATTGCCGAGGCTGAAAGGGTAGTGCGCCGCATCCGTGGCGGTGCTGATTTTGCCGAACAGGCGCGATTGGTCTCAACCGACGAAAATGCCGCCAAGGGCGGCGACCTCGGGTACCTGCACGCCGGCATGCTGCCCGAAGGCCTGGAAGACCGTATCGTCAAACTCAAGATAGGCGAAGTCAGCGATCCGTTGGAAACCCTGCATGGGATTGCCGTATTCCGTGTCGCGGACCGGATACCGGCTGTCCTGCAGCCCTTCGAACGAGTCGCCGAGAGGGCGGCGGGGCTGCTGCTACGCGAGCGCAAGGAAGAGGCCTGGCAGGGATTTCTTGCCGGATTGAAGAAGGGGTCGGCCATCGTCATTCATGATCCGGAGGTGGCTGCAGCGGTGAACGCAGCCAAGTAGCCTGCGGCGGCCCGCGCAGCGGCGGCAGCGTTCAGGCGTTTGCCACCGTGCGGGTTTTCTGGGCTGGGCAGCGTGCAAGCATTTCGTAAGTCATCCCCGATTACATCGGCTACATGAAAGACGTTTCCCTCCTAATCCCGAGAGTCACGTGAGGCGGCGCTTCCGGGTCTTCAGCCCACGGCCGCTATGGCGCCTGTTATGCGGGGTATTGGGTGGGGTGGCCGGCGTAGGCGATGGCTTGGCGACAGGTTCCGCGAGTTCGGCTGTTGCGGGCGCGGCCTCCGTGGAACCGCCGGCATTGAGCTTGACCCTCGCACTCGGCAACACGCGCAAGCCGGCGCGACGTCCGATGTCGCCGCGGGTGGCGCGGTCCGCGGTCGACCTTGCACCGCAACTGCGCCAGACACTGTCCCTGTCGGTACGCCCTGGCGGGGCACCTCCCGGCCCCGGCGTTCCCCTGCCGCAGCGGCCAGCGCTAGCGGCAGCGTCCTCTGGCAGTCCGCGCGCCACCACTGCTTCCGGTCGCGCCGAATATGTTGGCGACAGCCCCGAGACTCCTGCGCGGCGGGTTGGCAGCGAAGGGGCGGCCGCGGGCGTTCCTGCCGGAAACAGCGGTCTGATTGTCGCCGACGGCGGCCGAGTGCTGATTGGTTCGCAGGGCGGGGAGGCCATCCAGGCCTCAGTGCTGAACAAGGACGGAATTCCTCGCGCCCAGAGCCTTGAATCGCGGAACGGCGAAGTCTGGCTGGGTGGCGGCGATTCCGCGGGGAGAAGCGTCAGCGCGACGGTGGTCGCTTCCGGCGCCGCAGGCGGACCAAAAGACGGGCTACTGAAGCTGCCGGGAGCCAATGCCGGACTTCCCGGGCAAGCCAGCGCGGACGCATCAGGAGCCGCCGCCGCGCCACCGCGCGCGCCAGTTCCACGCGCTCGCGAGAATGCCGGAGCGATTCCGGATCCACCGGTATTGCGCCTGACACTGGGAATCAGCGGTCGGACCAAGCCGGCGCGACGCACACCTCCGGTTCGTGCGGCGAGCCGAGATGCCGCCGAGATTGCGCCGCCCTTGCGCCTGGCCCTGTCCCTGGGGGTGCGGCCAGGTGGCGCACAGTCCGGCTTGAGGACAGAGGTACCGGCGCGGGCCCCACAGGCATCCGCCAACCCCCGGGGCAACAGCCCAAGCACCGCCTCTGAGTCCGGGAGCGCGCCCCAGGTATCCTCTACTGCCCGCAGCGGTAGTCCGAGCGCCGCCGCTGCCTCCGGCAGCCTCGCGGACGACGATGACAGTGCCGAACTGTCGGCGCCACGGGCCGGCGTCGAAGCCGTTGTACCCGGCGCCGCCCCGCGCCGCGCGCCGTCGCCGGTTGATCGCGCTGCTGCCGGAGCCAGCGGCAGCGCGGAATCCCGGCTCCCCAGCCTGGAGGGGGAAGTCTGGCAAATGGCGCCGATCCGCTGGACCGGGAATACGGGAACCCTTGGCACCAGTTTCTCCGGTGGCGACACGACAACTACGGGCCTGACCAACACGCTGAACATCACGGCCAACAGCTTTATCGTCGCACCCTGGCTAGGCACCTGGTCCGGTACGTTCGGCCGCACCTCGGCGACTGGCCTGAACACGGGGGGGGGAATCAGGACCAAGAGCCAGAGCACCTCGAACGGCTTCGGCGGAGGCGTCAATCTCTTGCCGAACAGCGCGTTCCCGTTTTCCGCGAACTTCAGCCACTCCATGTCGGAGGGGCGCGGCGGCGGCACCACGAACACGGGCGGTGCCACGACCATCGGCCTGACCCAGAAGTACCGGACCACTGGTGGCGACAATTACTCCGCGCGATACAACCGCACCGTCCTGCGCACCGGTCAGGAACGCAGCGTGTCCTCGGCCATGGGCGCAGACTACGCGACGCGGCTCGAGTTCCCCTACGAACACGTTCTCGAAGGCACGCATTCGCTGACGGCCGCAGTCGACTTCGTTCCACAGACCGCCACCAGCGCCGGCGGCGGGCAGCGCCAACTCGGCGGCAACGTCAGCCACGATTGGAAGGTGCACGAGGACCTCAGCATCAACACGCGCGTGCAGATGCGCAACAGCCGAACGGAACTGTTGCAGGGCAATGCCCTGCAGCGCAACAACTCGACCATCCTGATCGGTGCGTCCAATTTTTCCTGGCGCCCGTTCGAAGACGATCCCCTGACGCTTTCCGGCGGCGTCACCGCGTCCAGTACCCAGGCCGATACCGGTACCGGCACGCCGCTGATCAGCCAACAGGTCTTCACGGGCAATGTCGGCGGGGGCTACGTATTCAACAAAAACCTGACGGTGGGAGCCGGCCTGTCCGGATCGATGTCTTCCTCGGACGGGGGGCGCTTCAGCATCCTGAATGCCAATGCCAACGCCACCTATTCGGGCGATGCCCTGAAGTTCGGCAGCTTCGACTACAACTGGGGCATCGGCGGGGGCCTCGGGGCCGCACTGGCCAATCCGGGCACGACTTCCTCGAATGCCGGTTTCACCGGCAACCATTCGCTGTACCGGACGATCGTCATCGACCCGAGCCAGTCGGTCGGACTCAATGCCTCGCAAGGCTTGTCGGTCAACCTGTCCCAAGGAGCGGGTGCCACAAGCACGGCAACTTCCCTGTCCAACTCGGCGGGGGCGAACTGGAACGCAAGGTACGGCGAAGCCTTGTCGGCCGCGGTCGCCGCCACCGTCAATCATTCGGTCAACTTCGGAACCAGCACCAGTCAGTCGCTGTCGACCAGCCTTTCGGGGAACTCAGGCTATGTCCACCAGTTCAGCTCGCGCGCCAGTGCTTCGCTGAACGCGAGCATCGGCTGGAGCGGGAGCATGGTCGGCAATGTCCAGAGCCAGACCCTCAACCAGGTCACGGTCGGCGGCTGGCAGGGCAGCCTCGCCGGAAACCTAGCTGCCAGCTACAACCATATCGCCCCGTTTTCGGTGCCGAACCTGCATTACAACGCCAACCTGTCCTGGACCTTCGCCCAGTCCGGCGCCCCTATCGCCGGAGGCAGCGGATCCTCGGGGGCGCTGAATACCAGCACTTCACTGCAACAGAGCCTGCGTTACCGCATCGGGCGGCTGAGCTTCAGTGCCAATGCGGCGGTGATCAACGTCGGCGCCAATACCAGCTATTCGATTTTCGGTTCGGTTAACCGGGAGTTCGACGGATTTTTCGACGGGCGCTGGTAAGCCCGCGACGGCGTGGTTAAAATGCCGCAGGTTCCTAGAAGAGGGAAATCATGTCCGGAAAATCCTTTTGGCGGCCGCTGCTGCTGGCCTTGTTGGCGCTGTCCGCCGTGCTGGTCGTCGATATCGACGAGGCGCGCGCCGAATACGGTGACGTCGTCATCAACAACTACTCCGATGCTGCTGGCATGCGTCCGGCGATCTTTCCGCACTGGTTCCATCGCGTGCGCTTCCGTTGCAAGGTCTGCCATTCCGACCTCGGCTTCAAATTCAAGGCCGGCGGCAACGACATCAATATGGTGAAGATCATCGACGGCCAGTTCTGCGGTGCCTGCCACAACGGCGACATTGCCTGGTCGGTCGAGAACTGCAATCTCTGCCACACCGGCAAGCCTGGCACGCCGACCCAGGTGCACGAGAGCACGGTGCAGAAGCTGGCTCCGGTCGCCCAGCAGAAGAAATAGGGGACGCGATCATGACATTCGAAACTGCTTTCTCGTCACGGGGAATCGTCGGGGCCGTTGCGGCATCGGCGCTGCTGCTGGCTTCCGCCACGGCGGCGGCGCAGGCCGGCAAGGATCTGTATGCCAAGACCTGCGCGGTCTGCCATGCCGCCGGCGTCGCTGGCGCGCCGCGTTTGGGCAATGCCGCCGACTGGCAGCCGCGGATCGCCGGAGGCACGGCGCGCCTGTACGCCTCAGCCCTGCAGGGCACGCCCAAGGGCATGCCGGCCAAGGGCGGCAACACGGCGGCTTCGGACGCCGAGGTCAGGGCCGCGGTCGACTTCATGCTGGCGTCGGTCAAGGGCGCGGCACCGGCGGCAGCCAAGCCGGCTGCGGCGGCACCGGCGGCGGCTTCCGCAGCGACACCCGCTGCGCCCAAGTCTGCCGCAACCGTGGCGGCACCTGCGGTGACTGCACCGGCACCCGCTGCACCCGCGATGGCGCCGCAACTTGCTGCAGTGGATACCTCCGCCAACACCACGGGTGGCTCGGCGGCGGACATCAATTCCTTCAACCGGCTGCTGAAGCCCGCTGGCAAGCGCAACCCACCTCCCGCCGAAGACGGCATCCACGATCCCTCCAACGACGGCACGCATGCCCTGATGGCGCCGCTGGCGGCCTATGCCACGCTGCCGAAGAGCAATGCCGGCAATCGCGTCGACTGGGTCAAGTCCCTGAACGAAGGCAAGATCAATCCGCGCTGGGATCGGGCGAACCCGAACGATGTCCCGGTGGTGATCGACCTCAACATCGTGCGCGAGGTCAAGGGCTCAATGCCGGACGTGGTCTATCCGCACAAGCAGCACACCGAGTGGCTCGACTGCTCGAACTGTCATCCGGCGATCTTCAATCCGCAAAAGGGTTCCAATGTCATCAGCATGGCGGCGATCCTGCTCGGCGAGAAGTGCGGGGTTTGCCACGGCAAGGTCGCTTTCCCGGTGTCGGAGTGCCGTCTGTGCCATTCCAAGAAGAAAGATTTCCGTCCGGCGCAGGCCGCGACGACGGCCAAGTGAGGTTGACATGAGCAAGAAGATCGCGATCGGGTTGGCTGTTTCCCTGTTGGCCGCGGCTGGCGCCTTGGCGCAGACACCGCCGGCAGCCACTGAAAGCGCCGCCTCGCGCCTTGCGGCGCAGAAGGCCGATCCGGCCCAGGCGGCGGCAAACATGGAATCCGTCGGCAAGTTGCTGACAAGTTCTTCGGCGGCACGCCAGATCGAGTCGAGCAAGGTCCCCGAGGCCATGCAACGGCACGCGCGCGCGCGCGATCTGCATCGGGAGGCGAAGGCGGCTCTGGACCAGGGCATCCCCGAAAAGGCTGCGGCTCTGCTCGGCGAGGCGCGCTCGACTTTCTTCGATGCGGTGCGACTGGCGGCACCCGAGGAGGTCACGGCGAAGAAATACGAGAACGACTATCTGCTGCGGGTGGAGAGCGTGCAGGCCCTGCTCGGCGCCTACAAGCGCATTTCGGACGAGAAGGCGGCCAAGGGCGTGGCCGATACTGTGGCGCAGATCGACAAGGCGCTGGCCGCCGGTGCTGCGCTGGCGAAGGACCGCAAGTTCAAGGAGGCGCGCACCGAGGTCGATCGCGGCTACCTGGTGGCGAAAGCCGGCCTGACCAACCTGCGGAGCGGCGACACCCTGGTCCGTTCGCTGAACTTCGCCAACAAGGAGGAGGAATATCACTACGAACTTGACCGGAACAATACGCACCAGATGCTGATCAAAGTCCTCGTCGACGAGAAAAAGGCGGGAGACGAAATGATCAAGTCCTTCCTCAACAAGGGGCAGGCACTCCGGGTCCAGGCGGATCAGGCAGCCGCGAGCAAGTCCTGGGGCGAGGCTGTCAGGCTGCTCGAGGAGGCGACGACGGAGTTGATGCGCGCGATCCGCAATGCGGGCATCTATATCCCGGGCTAGCAGGCAGGTCTGGCGGCTTGTCGCGGTCCTGCTTGTCGCGCTGAGCCTTCCGGCGCCGGCCCAGCAGCCCGCACAGGTTCAGCCACCGGGGGCCGGTCTGATGGCCCAGGGCTGGGAAAGCTTGCGCAAGGACGGCATCCACGACCCGCGCGGGCCGGCGGTCAAAGACAAGCAGGAGCCGGCCGAGGCACTTTCCAAGCTGACCCCGGATACCGCGGGGAATATGGTGCGCTGGGTCCAGGCCCTGGAAAAAGGCGAAATCAATCCCCGCGCCTCGATACGCCCGGGGACAAAAATCCAGGTTTATGACTCCGATGTGCTGCTCAACGTGCAGGGTGGCATGCCCATCGTCCGCTTCCCGCACCGGCAGCACACCGAGTGGCTGGACTGCAGCAACTGCCATGACCATCTGTTCAAGGCGCAGGCCGGAGCGAACAAGTTGTCGATGCTCGCCATCCTGGAAGGCGAGCAGTGCGGCGTATGTCATGGCGCGGTGTCCTTTCCGCTCACCGAGTGCTTCCGCTGCCACAGCGTGCCACGCCCTGGCCAAAGCCTGAACACGGTGCCCAAGACGCTGCCGGGCGGCAGCATCCCGCCGCGCAGCCGATGATGCCGTGGCGCGCCGGAATCCTGTTGCTGCTGGCCTGGCTGGCCGTTCTGCCGCTGCCGGCTGCCGCCGAGTATGCTGACGTGGTGCTCAACCGCCGGGCCGAGGCCCAGGGTGTGCGGCCGGTGGTGTTCCAGCACTGGTTTCATCGCATCCGCTTCCGCTGCAAGGTCTGCCATGCCGAACTGGGCTTCAAGATGCGGGTCGGCGCCAACGACATCACCATGGCTGACATCATCGACGGCCGTTTTTGCGGCGCTTGCCACAACGGAGACATCGCCTGGGCGCCCGACAAGTGCGACATGTGCCATTCCGGAAAGCGCGGTCTGCCGACCGGGATCGTAGGCGGCCATGAAACTGGCGGACCGGGTCGCTGGTAGCCGCCTCCTCGCCGCTGCGGCGATCCTCGCCGCGGCGCTCGCCATGGCGGGCTGCGGTGGGGGCGAGGCAGTGCGGGCCGACCAGGAACGCTGGCTGAGCCCCGTTTTTTCCCTGACCGGTGCCCAACTGACCGACCGTGCGGATGCGACCGGGTTACCCCTGCCCGGCGGCCGGGAAACCTTCCTCAACTTCCTTTATCCGGTCGCGGTCGCATCGCGTTTTGGTGCGCTGTTCGTTGCCGACGCCGGACATCGCCGCCTGTTTCGCTACGAGCGCAGCAGCGGCCTGATGCATGCCGTGCCCGGCGTCGGCGTCGCGATGGGGACGATCCTGCGTGTCGCGCCTGACGGTAGCCTGTATGCGCTTGAGCCGGCCAGCGGCGAAATCGCGCGCCTTGTCGTCGGCGGGCAGGTTTTGCCGCCGATGCAGACGTCGGGTACCGGGCGTCGCTACCTCGACTTTGCCGTGGGCTCGTTTGCCGGCCACCTGCTGGCCATCGACCCCTTGCGCCGGGTGGTGGACCAGATCGATCCCTCGGGATGGATCGCCGCGCCGGTCTTGAACATCGAACTGGGCGGCCCGATGGCCGTTGACGGGGACAGCGTGCTGACAGCCGACGCCCATTGCCGTTGCGTCAATGAATGGCGGTACGGCCAACTGGTTCGACGACTGGCTGCCGGCCAGATCCGGCTGCCCAAGGCCCTGGCGGCCGAGCGCGGCGAGATCTATGTCCTCGACGGCTTCGATCGCAGCATCTCGCGCGTCTCCGCCGCGGGGCTGGAAACCATCCAGGCGCGGGAAATCAGCCTTGTCGCGCCCGAACAGATCACGGTGGCGGGCGGGATGCTCTACGTCGCCGACGCCGGCAGCCACAAGGTGGCGGTTTTCCGCATCCGACGTCATGCATCGCCGTAGTGCCAGGGCCGACTTCTACAGCGCGGCGATGCCGGCGTAGTCGGGCCAGGGTCGCGGCCCGACCAGCACCTCGGTGACGCGGCCGTCGCGAGCCACCAGCAGGGTGGTCGGATAGCTCGCGATGCCGATTGCGTTTGCCAGGGCGTGATCGCGGTCGATGATCAGGGGGAAGCTCACCGGAGTACGCAGGCGGAACTCCTTGACCGGGTTCGCATCCTGATCGTAGCAAAAGCCAAGTACCCGCAAGCCTCGCCCCTCGCCGCGACGATGGACCCGATCCAGATCCGGCATCTCGGCCCGGCAGGGCGGGCACCAGGTAGCCCAGAAGTTGACGACCAGTGCGACGCCGGAGTAGTCGGCGCTGGCGTGCTCGCGGCCGTCGATGTCGGTGAGGCGAAAGGATGGCAAGGGGCCGCCGACGGCGGAGTAGGGCTTGCGTTCGGCGCAGCCCGCCAGCCATGCCAGGCCAAGGGCGGAGGCACCGGCGACGAAGCCGCGTCGTGCCGCATCGGGCGCCTCTGCGGCACCGACCATCACGGCGATGCTGCCGGGCGCCGTGGTGCCGGCGCCGACTTTTCGCCGACCGGTGCGGCCTTCGTACCTGGTCCGGCGTTTTTGGTTGGCGGCGCGTCCTTCCAGGCCAGGAGCATTTCCTCGGCCTTGGCGCGGTAGGGGTCGGCCGGGTCGGCGTAGCTAACATAGCGGTACATCGCGTGCATCGCCTCCTGCCGGTCGCCCTGGGCCCAGGCCGCCAGCGCCAGGCCGTAGTAGGCATTGGTCTGCTCCGGACGCAGCGCCAGGGCGCCGGTGAAGAAATCGGCGGCCTCCTTGTGGCGTTCCAGGCCGAGCAGGGCGAAACCCATGTTGACGTGGGCTTCGGGCATTTTCGGTTCAAGCTGCAGCAGACGGTGGAAGGCTGTCATGGCGTGGTCATACTGCTTGGCGTGCAGCATGATCACTCCCTGCTGGAAGCGCGCGTCGATCTCGCTCCTGATTTTCTGCACGGCATGCGCGTGGGCAGGCGACAAGCCCTTGCGCAACACCCAGTGGTCGATGGAATGGACAGCGATCACTTCGGCGAGAAGGACGCCGGCGATGATCAGTGGCGGCAGGTCGAGGGGGCGGCAAGTGCGGGTGCTGGTGGTCATGGGCAGGCGGTTCGCGTTCGCGGCAGACGAGCGAGCAAAGTCTAACAGGGGGCAATGCGCCGCAGCCCGCGCCAGGACGAGGAGGCGCGGCTTTGGATGATAAGATGCACGCCCCTTCAATGACAAGCCTGCGCGCGACAAGTTCAAGCCGATGAAGACCCCGAATCCCTGGCTGGTGATCCTCAACGACTTCTTCCATGACTTGTTCACCGGGCTGTGGTTCGGCAGCTTCGTCACCCTGGCGATGCTGCATGCGCGCGCCACCGGCGGCGGGCTGACCCCGGACCAGCTGGCGTTGATGACGGAACTGGTCGGCTTCTTCAAGTGGTTCTGCCTCGCCTCGTTGGGGCTGATCATCGCCACGGGGATCTTCCGCTTCTTCTATTACCGTAACTGGGACGGCATTCCGATGAAGGACGTCAAGAAGAAGCTGCTGATCATCAAGCATGCCGTGCTGGGAACCTCCTTCCTCGCCGGCACCGTGATGGTATTCGTCTGGGCATGAGCGCGACCGCACGGCCGCCCGAAGGCGCGCCATCCAAGATCCGGAGCCGCTCGGCGGCGAACCGTAGTCACCCCCTTCCCCGGGAAGGGGGCGGGGGGAAGGTGCTATGAGCGACGTTCAGCGCGCGCTGGCGGTGCGCGTGATGGCCATGATCGAGGCCGGGGTCGATGGCGATCCGGCGCCATTCGATCAGCTCGCACTCGACCTCTTCGCCTGGCAGTACGAAAACAACGCGCCCTACCGGCAGTTCTGCGATGCCAAGGGGGCGACGCCGGCGAACGTGGCTTCCTGGGCGCAGATTCCGGCCTTCCCGACTGAGAGCTTCAAGACCGATTTCGTGATGTCCTTTCCCGCCGAGCAGGCGGTGATGGCGCAGCTGACCTCGGGTACCACGGCCAACAAGCGCGGCATGATTTTCCGCGACGAAGTCGGCAAGGAACTGGTGTTCGCCGCCAACCGCGCGATGACCGGCGCCTGGCTCTTCCCCGACTTCGCCGCCGGCCAGCGCTGCCGCATCCTGATCCTCGCGCCCAGCCCGCAGATGGCGCCGTCGATGGGCATGGCGATCGGCATGGAACAGACCCGCGTCCATTTCGGCACCGAGGACAGCCGCTTCCTGCTCGAGCACTCCGGCCTCGACATCAAGGGCCTGGTCGATGCCCTGGCGCGCGCCGAGGCCACCGGCGTGCCGGTGGCGATGATCGGCTCGACCTCGGCCTTCGTCTATTTCATGCAGGCCTGCCGAAAAAAAGGCATCACCTTTGCGCTGCCGGCCGGCAGCCGCATCGGCGACGGCGGCGGCTACCGCGGCCGCTTCGGTGAGATGACGCAGGAGGACTACTTCGTCCTGGCGCGCGAGGTCCTCGGCATCCCGGCCACGCATTGCGTCAACGTGCTGGGCATGGCTGAAACCGCCACCAATTTCTTCGACAACGTGCTGCGCGAGGCGGTGTTCCCCGAGCGGGAGCGCGCCGGCGGCCGGCGCCTGCGCTTTCCGCCGCCCTGGGCGCGGGTGCAGGCGGTGGATGGCGAAAGCCTGCAGCCGCTGCCCCACGGCAGGATTGGCCTGCTGCGCCACTTCGACGTGGTGAACCTGCCGACCGTGGTTGCGGTGCAGACCGACAACCTGGGCTTCACCGATGCTTCGGGCGGCTTCCAGATTGTCGGCCGCGCCAAGCTCGAGAACGGCCGCGTCGCGGCGCTGCCATCGGAGAAGGTCGTGGG
>JALHNN010000031.1 GCA_022843505.1 Sulfuritalea sp. | reverse complement strand
GCACCAGATACCCAAGGCCGCGCTGGCCGCCATGGAGGGCCAGAAGGACGGCTTCTCGGAACTGCGCGAAGCGCGCGAAGAACTGGGCAAGCTGCTCGAAGTGCTGACCGAGGGCGGCGAGGTGAAAGGACACAAGGTCGCCGCCACCAGCGTCGAGTCGCGCCCCGCGCTGGATTCGCTGCGCGAAGCCTGGATCAAGCAGAACGACGCGATCAACCTGGTGCTGGCGCAGGAGAACCGCCTTGTCGCCATCAACCGGCTTGCCGTCGAAGCCGCGATCCGCAACAGCGCCATGACCGAGGCCGCCGAAGCCGCCGGCGGCAAGCTGCCGCACCTGACCGAACGCATCCTGCGCGGCGCGAACCAGCTGGCATGGGCACCGGGTTTCGACGAGGCGACGGCGGCTCAGCTGGCGAAGGACATTCCCGCCGCCCTGGAACTGGCACCCGCCGACAGCCCGCTGGCGCTGGGACTCAAGGCCATGTCGGCCGCGGTGCCGGCGCTGGCCGGCGACGCCAAGCCGCTGGTCCAGGCACGCAAGACCGGTTCCGGCTTGCAGAACGGTTTCCGCACCATGGCCGGCTTCTCCGACTCGCTGATCACGTCGTATGAAAAGGAAATCTCCGAGCAGGACTTCTCGGCGATTGCCGCCGCGGTTTTCGGCTCCATCGCCCTGCTGATGCTGGTGCTGATGGTCAAGGCCTTCAACGACGAAGGCGTTCGGCGCAGCAGCGAGGCAGAGCAGCAGCGACGCGTCGCCGAAGCCGAAAAGGATGCCACCCAGGGCGCGATTCTGCGCCTGATGAACGAGATGGGCGACCTTGCCGACGGCGACCTCACGGTGCGCGCCACGGTATCGGAAGACATCACCGGCGCCATCGCCGACTCGGTGAATTACACGATTGAGGAACTTGCCGTGCTGGTGCGCGGCATCAACGATGCCGCCGAACGCGTGACCAGCGCCTCCAGTGCCGCACAGAACACCTCGAACGAACTTCTCGCGGCGACCAAGGTGCAGTCCGAGGAAATCATGAGCGCCAACGCCTCGGTTCTGGAAATGGCGCGATCCATGGAAGCCGTGTCCTCGTCCGCCCTCGAGTCGGCCCGCGTCGCCAATGCGTCGCTGGAAGCCGCGCGCAAGGGCTCGTCGGCGGTGTCGAACTCGATTTCCGGCATGAACGAAATCCGCACCCAGATCCAGGAAACCTCGAAGCGGATCAAGCGCCTCGGCGAATCCTCGCAGGAGATCGGCGAAATCGTGGAACTGATTTCCGACATTACCGAGCAGACCAACGTGCTGGCCTTGAACGCGGCAATCCAGGCCGCGTCGGCGGGCGAAGCCGGTCGCGGCTTCTCGGTGGTTGCCGAGGAAGTGCAGCGCCTGGCCGAACGCTCCGCGGAAGCAACAAAGCAGATTGCCGCCATCGTCAAGACGATTCAGACCGACACCCACGACGCCGTGGCCGCCATGGAATATTCGACCCAGGGCGTGGTGGAAGGAGCCAAGCTGTCCGATGCCGCCGGCCAGGCGCTGAACGAAATTTCCAGCGTCTCCCAGGACCTCGCACGGCTGATCGAAAAGATCTCGTCCGACACGCAGACCCAGGCCGACATCGCCACCAAGGTGGCGGCCTCGATGCAGGACATTTTGCGCATCACCGGCCAGACGACGACGAGCACGCAACAGACCGCCGTCTCGATTGGCGAACTCACGGAACTCGCCGCCGAGCTGAAGGGCTCGGTATCGGGCTTCAAGGTTTGAAAGATCGCTGACAGGCAGAACAAGAACAAACGTCCTCATGAGCGTCGAACTGGATATCGGACCGCTATCCTGGGTCAAGGGAGAAATCGACCTTGCCCTGGAACGCGCCGGCGAGAGTCTGCGGGCCTACGCCGCCGATCCGTCCGGCGACGGATTGGCCAAGGCGCGCGCCGGCATGCACCAGGCGCATGGCGCGCTGGCTATCGTCGGCCTCGAGGGCATCACCGAGTTCGCCGACGCGATAGAGCAGTTGCTTGCCGCGCTGGCGAACGGTTCGGCCAAGGACAGCGAGGCGGCCCTGGCCGCGGCGCACGGCGGCTTTTCCGCTCTGCGCGGCTATCTCGACGACCTCATGGCCGGCCATCCGGACCAGCCGCTCAAGCTGCTCGGCGCCTATTCGGCCATGGCGGTGGCGCGCGGACTTGCCGCACCCGGCGCGGCGGCCCTGTTTTTCCCGGATCTCACGCAACGCCCGCCCAAGCGCGAAAAGGAACCGCCGGCGCTGGCGCCCGAGGCCATGGCGGCCCGCATCAAGGCGGCGCGCCTGGGCTTCGAACGCGGCCTGCTGAAATGGCTCAAGGGCGACACCAAGGGCGCCGCCGAAATGAAGGTCTCGACCGCGATGATCGAGATGACGCGCGGCACGCCGGCCGCCCGCGCCTACTGGTGGATCGCGCTGGGCGTGCTCGATGCCATGGCGGCCGGCGGTCTGCCCGACGCGAACGAGGCCAAGCGTTTTGCCATGCGCCTCGGCGCCCAGGTCAAGAAGCTTTCCGAAGGCCAGGCCGAAACCACCGAACAGGCCCTGCGCGAGGCCTTGTACCTCGCCGCCTGCGCCACCAAGGGCGGCGACCATCTCGCCGTGGTACGCGCCGCCTATCGCCTCGACGGCATGGTGCCGACATCGACGCCTTCGGAAACCGAGCGCCTGCTGCCGCACATCCGACGCCTGCGCGAATTGCTGGCCGGCGCCAAGGACGACTGGAACCGGCTGTGCGCCGGCACCGCGGCGGCGCTGCCACCCTTCCATGAACGAACCGCCAAGATCGCCGAGGAAGGCAAGGCCACGGGCCAGGCCGACTACCAGCGACTGACCGCCGCCGTCCTGGAAATCGCCGACCACCTGCGGCGCGACCCATCGCGCCACAACGACATCCTCGCCCTGGAAATGGCCACGGCGCTGCTCCTGGCCGAATCGGCGCTGGAAAACTTCCAGTCGCTGGACGCGGATTTCACGCATTCCGTCGATGCCGTGGTCGAGCGCCTGGCGGCCGTGGAGCGCGGCGAGGAACTGGGCATGCTCGATCTGCCGCACCTCGACGCCATGTCGCGGCGCGCCCAGGAACGCCTGCTGCTCGAATCGGTGGCGCGAGAGATCAAATCCAATCTCGGCACCATCGAAACCGCCCTCGACGCCTTCTTCCGCGACAGCAGCAAGCAGGCGGCACTGCCGGCGCTGCAGGCGCCGATACGGCAGATTCAGGGCGCACTGCTGGTCCTCGGCCAGGATCGCGCCAACCAGGTGCTGGCCGAGTGCGCCGCCGCCATCGAGCGCTTTGCCCAAGCCGGTTTCACGGTCCAGACGGGCGAGTTCGAGGACGTCGCGAAAAAACTGTCGGCCCTGGGCTTCTTCGTCACCCAGTTGCAAGGTGGCGGCGCCGACATTGACGCAATTCTGGCTCCGCCCGTCGTTGCCAAGCCGGTGCGCGAAGAGCCGATCGCGCCGCCGCCCGAGGTCGCCCCCGAACCTGCGGCGCAAACCCAGGCGTCCGCGCCCATGCCTGTCGCGGAGGTTCCTGCGGCGACCCCGGCGCCGCAGGAAGCAACCCCGGCTGAAGCACCGGCGTTGCCGGAAGCCGCCGTCGAGGTCGAGACCGCAGTCGATGTCGAGGCCGTCGCCGAAAGCGCGCTGCCTAACTTCGAGGTCGAGGGATTCGAGACGCCGGCCGAACCGGAGCCGCCTCCCGCACCCGCTGCGGTCCAGGCGCCGGCGCCTTCGGCCGAGACCGAAAGGCTCATGGAAGCCAGCGAGGAAGACCTCGATGCCGAACTGCTGGGCATCTTCCTCGAAGAAGCCAACGAGGTGATGGGCACCATCAACCAGAACCTGCCGACGCTGCATGCCGCACCGTCCGACCACGAGGCGCTCGTCACCGTGCGGCGCAGCTTCCATACGCTCAAGGGCAGCGGCCGCATGGTCGGACTTGCCGACCTGGGCGAGGCCGGCTGGGGTGTCGAACAGGTCCTGAACGCCTGGCTCCACGATACCAAACCGGCCAGCCCCGCGCTGCTCGAGATGCTCGATCTCGCGGCGCAGATATTCGGCGATTGGGTGGCTCAGCTCGAAGCCGGCGGCAGCCGGCACTACGACTACGCGGAACTGGCGCGCCGTTGCGCCGTCCTCAGCGGAACCGAAGAAGAAGTCCCGGCCGCGGCGCCCGCCGCCCAGCCCGTGGCACCTGCCGTCCCCGAGCCCGCCTTGCCGGAAGCCGTTGCGGAGGAAGCTGCCACACCGGAGATCGCCGTCCCGGAAACGGCTCCGGCGGAGCCCATGGCGGCGGAGCTAGCCCTCCCGGAAGTCGCCGCGCCGGAAGCCTTTCCGCCCGAGATCGCCGAGCCCGAAATCGCGCTGCCCGAAGTCGCGCTGCCGGAAGTCGCCGCGCCGGAAGTCCCGCAGCCCGAAGTCACCGAACCTGAACTCGCCCTCCCCGAGGTCTCCGAACCCGAACTCGCCCTCCCCGAGGTCTCCGAACCCGAACTCGCCCCTCCCGAGGTCTCCGAACCGGAAGTCGCGTTGCCCGAATTTTCCGCGGCGGCGGAATTCACCCCTGAAGCGCCAGCTCTCGCCTCTCCCGACCAGGAAGCGCCTGCGCTCGAATTGCCCGCTACGGAGTTTGCCCCGCCAGAGGCGAGGCCGCTGGAGGCCTCGCCCGAAGCCCCCGCGGAGCCAATCGAGTCAGGCGAGGCTGCCGAGACCATAGCGGAAGCTGTCGAAGCCTCCACTGCCGACGTGCTTGCCTTTCCCTCGCCGCCGCCGGTACGCATTGGCGATGTCGAGATCGCGCCGGTGCTCTACAGCCTCTACATCGAAGAAACGCGCCAGCACGTGGCCACCCTGCAGGCCAACCTGGGCCAGGAAGCCGTTCCGGGCAACGACGTGATCCGTGCCGCCCACACCACGGCGAGCATTTCCGCCGCAACCGGGGTCATGCCGATTTCGACCCTGGCGCGCGCGCTCGAAGATGCGCTGGGGCGCCTCGCACTGATTGGCGCCACGCCGACCGAAGCGCAGCGCTACGTTTTCGCCCGCTGCGCCGGCGCCCTCGAGGGCATGCTCGGCGCCGTCGCACAGCGCCGCATGCCCGGCGAGGAGCTTGATCTCACCGAAGAGCTGAAGTCCATGAACCCGGCGATCGAGCCGGTCGTCGAGACGCCCGAGGCCGCGACCGCCGACGCCACCGCCGCGCCCGCGGGGGGGGCCACGGACCTTGCCGCCCCCGCCGAAGCCGAAGTCCAGGCCACGGCGGCTGCCGAGCCGGCGCTCCCGGAAGTCACCATCACCGCCGCCGACCGCCGCGCGGCGCGAATTGAAGACGAGATCGATCAGCAGATCCTGCCGCTGTTCCTCGAGGAAAGCGTCGAGTTGATGCGCCAGATCGGCGAGACCCTGCGCCAGTGGCGATCCGACCCGACCAGCGCCGAGATTGCGCGCAGCCTGCAGCGCGCCCTGCACACGCTCAAGGGCAGCGCGCGGATGGCCGGTGCGATGGGCTGCGGCGAACTGCTGCACTCGATGGAAGACCGCATCGACCAGGCCGTACGCATGAAGTCGGTGCAGCCGGCCGTCATCGACGGTCTCGAGACCTCCTACGATCGCGCGGAAATGCTGATCGAGCGGCTGCGCAATCCCAACGCGGCGCTGCCCGAACCCGAACCCGCCGCGCCGGCGCCGCAAATGGCCGCGGTCGCGGTGGAAACCGCGGCGGAACAGCAGGCGGCGGGCGAGGCCGCCCACGCGGCCAAGACCGCAACGACGGCGGCGGCCAAGGCCGGCGGTGCAGCGGCCCCCTTCGTCCCTGCCGCGCAGGTGCACCTGCGGGTCCGTGCCGACCTGGTCGACCAGCTGGTGAACGAAGCCGGCGAAGTCGCCATCGCGCGCGGCCGCATCGAGGGCGAGCTGCTGGCGCTGAAGACTTCGATGCTGGACCTCACGGAGAACGTGATCCGGCTGCGCAAGCAGTTGCGCGAGGTGGAAATCCAGGCCGAATCGCAAATGCTGTCGCAGCAGGCCCTGGCCACCGAGCGGGCGCAGGAGTTCGACCCGCTGGAATTCGATCGCTTCACCCGCTTCCAGGAAGTGACGCGGATGATGGCGGAAAGCGTCAACGACGTCGCCACCGTGCAGCAGAACCTGATGCGCACGCTCGACCATGCCAACGCCGCGGTGGTCGCCCAGGCCAGGCTGTCCCGCGAGCTGTCGCAGCGGCTGATGGGCGTGCGCATGGTGCCGTTCGAAAGCATCGCCGAACGCCTGCACCGCGTCGTGCGCCAGGCCGCGAAGGACACCGGCAAGCGCGCCAACCTCGACATCCGCCACGGCCAGACCGAAATCGACCGCTCGGTGCTGGACAAGATGGCCGGCCCGCTCGAGCACATGTTGCGCAACAGCGTCGCCCACGGTCTCGAAAGCGTCGCCGTGCGCACCGCTGCAGGCAAGGACCCGATCGGCCAGATGACCTTGTCGCTGGCCCAGGAGGGCAACGAAATCATGGTCGCGATCTCCGATGACGGCGCCGGCCTCAACCTGGAAAAGATACGCCGCCGCGCCATCGACCGCGGCCTGCTCGAGCCGACCGCGACACCCGATGAGCACACGCTGACCCAGATGATCCTGCAGTCGGGTTTCTCGACCGCCGACGAAGTCACGACGCTGGCCGGTCGCGGCGTCGGCATGGACGTGGTGCGCAACGAGACCGCCAGCCTCGGCGGCCGCATCGAGATCTCCACGGTCTCCGGCAAGGGCGCGACCTTCCGCGTCTATCTGCCGCTGACCCTGGCCGTGACCCAGGTCGTGCTGGTCACCGTCGGCAGCCGCCACTACGCGGTGCCGTCGTCGATGATCGAGCAGGCCACCGAACACCGGCCCGCGGCAGCGGCGGAAATCCGCAGCGCGGGCGGCACCGAATGGCTGGGCAACTACTACCCCTACCATTACCTCGGCGCACTGCTCGGCGATGCCCGCGCCGCGCCGCCGCAGGAGCGCCGTCACTGGATGCTGCTGGTGCGCGGCGGTACCGAGCGCGTCGCCCTCGAGGTCGACAGCCTTTCCGGCAACCAGGAAGTCGTGGTCAAGGCCGTCGGCCCGCAGTTGGCGCGGATTCCCGGCGTCGCCGGGGCAACGGTGCTGGCCAACGGCGAAATCGCCCTGATCCTCAACCCGGTGGCCCTGGCAGCCCGCGCCGTGGAACGCGCCGGCAGGGCGGCGTCCGCGGCGCCGGTCCAGCAGGCCGCCGCGTCAGCCGAGGCGCCGGCGGTTCCGGCGGCGCTGACCAGTACCACGATCAAGGTTGCCGGCGCCGCCCAGGCGGCCGCCGCCGCCGTGATGGTGGTGGACGATTCGCTGACGGTGCGCAAGATCAGCGGCCGCCTGCTGGCGCGCCACGGCTACAACGTGCTGACCGCGAAGGACGGCGTCGACGCCCTGGAACAACTGGCCGACGTGATCCCCGACGTCATGCTGCTGGACATCGAAATGCCGCGCATGGACGGCTTCGACCTCGCCCGCAACATCCGCGGCGACAAGCGCCTCAAGCACATCCCGCTGATCATGATCACCTCGCGCACGGCGGACAAGCACCGCCAGCTGGCCATGGAAATCGGCGTCAACCACTACCTCGGCAAACCCTACGACGAGGACGACCTGCTCGAATGCATCCGCCAGTGCCTTCCGGGCACCCAGTAGCGCAGGCGTCCGCACGGAATCGCGACCATGAGAAATTCATCACGCCCGTTCAGGGTGCTGGGCATCCAGCAGATCGCCATCGGCGGCCCCTCCAAGGATCGCCTGAAGACGCTCTGGGTGGACATGTTCGGCCTGACCGTGACCGGCAACTATGTCAGCGAACGCGAAAACGTCGACGAAGACATCACCGCAATGGGCAGCGGGCCCTTCAAGGTCGAGGTCGACCTGATGCAGCCGCTCGATCCGACGAAGAAACCGGCGGTGCACGAACCGCCGCTGAACCACGTCGGGCTATGGATCGACGATCTGCCGGTGGCCGTCGAATGGCTCACGGCACAGGGGGTGCGATTCGCGCCGGGGGGCATCCGCAAGGGTGCCGCCGGCTTCGACATCACCTTCCTCCACCCCAAGGCCAACGATCAGTTTCCGATCGCCGGCGAAGGCGTGCTGATCGAGCTGGTGCAGGCGCCGCCCGAAGTGGTCGCCGCCTTCGCCCGCCTCGCCGGCACCCAAGGCGCCGCCTGAGGCTTCAGGCGGCAAACATCCGGTAGCAGCCCCGCCCGGCCTCCTTGGCCGCATACAGGGCGCGATCGGCGCGGCGCATCAGTTCGGCCGGCGTCAGGACGCCACCGCCAAACAGCGCTACCCCGACGCTTGCGCTGCATTCGAGGGGCATGCCGAGCACGCGCATCGGCTCGCGCATGCCGGCGACCAGCTTTTCCGCCAGGCGCTCGGCATCGGCTGCACCACCCAGGGCCGTCAACACCACGACGAACTCGTCGCCACCGATCCGCGCCACGGTGTCCACCTCACGCACCGCGGCGCGCAGGCGCTCGGCAGTGGCGCGCAGGACTTCGTCGCCGATGGCATGGCCGTGGCTGTCGTTGATCGCCTTGAAGTGATCGATGTCGATCAGCAGCAAGGCGATCTGGCCGCGGCTGCGACGCGCGTGCTGCATCGACTGGTCGAGGCGGGCATCGAGCAGCAGGCGGTTGGCCAGCCCGGTCAGGGGATCGGTATGCGCCAGGGCCTGCAGCTGGCGCTCGTTCTCGCGCAGTCGTGCATTGAGGGCCTCCAGTTCGCCGGTGCGGGCCGCAACGCGACGCTCGAGGTCGAGTTCCGAATGCTGCAGGGTCGCGACCAGCTGCTGCCGGGTGGCGATGGCCTCGCCCTGGGCGGCATCCTTCTCACGCTGCAGGTCGTTGATCCGTTCCGCCAGGGCAAAGGACAGGAGGACCATTTCCACCGCCGAGCCGATCTGGATCGCATAGAAACTCAGGAAGGTGGTGGGCAGCAGGTTGAGGTTGCGCAGGCCGACCACCACCACCCCGACCAGCAGCGCGGCCCAGGCCAGCAGGAAGATGCGGGCGCCGGGCTGTCCGGCGCGCCAGCAGCGCAGGCCGGCCAGCACTGCGAGCAGCGAAAAGGTGACGCCGGTCAGCGAAGTGAGAATGGCCGCCAGGCGATAGGGCGCCACGAGCGGGGCCGCCGCGCATACCGCGAACAGGCCAGCAAGCCCGATGATGGCGCCGTCCAGGCGCGGCAGGTTGCGCCGCGTTTCGAGAAAGCCGCGCGTGAACAAAGCGCCGAACAGGCCGGTCGCGGCAAACCCGGTGGAGAACGCCAGGTTGCCCCAGGCCGGCCAGTGCGGCCAGAGAAACTGGTTGCCCAGGCCGTTGAGCGAGAGCTGGCCCACG
This sequence comes from Sulfuritalea sp., assembly GCA_022843505.1. GTDB lineage: Bacteria > Pseudomonadota > Gammaproteobacteria > Burkholderiales > Rhodocyclaceae > Sulfuritalea. The sequence goes on along the minus strand of JALHNN010000031.1, from coordinate 3,456 downwards.
GCCATGCTGGCGGCAAACAGGACGTAGATCAGGTAATTCCGGTCGCGCAGCGACATCCACAGCAGCAGGTTGTACACGGCCAGCGCCAGGAGCATGCCGAAATACACGGCAAGCAGGGCGTAGCTGGTCAGCGAGTCGCGCCAGAAGGCTTCGGGCTGCCACAGGCGCAGGGGGATGGTCAGCGTTCCTTCCGACACCACGCGCAGCCAGACCGTACCGGCCCCGGACTCGGTCAGCCGGACCGGAAAGACGAAGTTGCGATGCGGCAGGGGGCGGGCCGCGAAAGGCAGACGGTCGCCGGTCGCCAACCGTTCTCCGGCGGGTCCGAAATATTCGACACTGTCCAATGTCGGAAAAGCAACGTCGAGCAGCCAGTCACGCGGCGCGCCCGGATCGGCCGCCAGCTCGACGCGCAACCACCAGGCGGCGGAGGAATAGCCGAAGTTGATCGCCGCGTCATCGGCCACGCCCGCAGGACGGAACTCGGCAGCGCGACGCTGCACGTCTGCCAGGGCCAGGCTGCCGCCGGGGTCTTCGAAGACGCTCACGCTTTGCGCCAGCGGCAGCGAACGCGCCTCCGGCGTCAGGCGCACGGCGGCCGCGTTGCTTCCTGCCGGACCCGTCAGGCAAGACAAGAGCATGATCAGGGCAGCAATGCGCAACACGGCACGATCCGATGGGGGGCTGGGCAAATTCTAGCCGATCGCCTGCGATGACCACGGAGTAACGGCGGGAGCAGGGGCGGCGATTGGGCCATTTGCAGGGAGAGTCGATCTCTGTTTGGTCTGCCGCCGGGATTCAAGATTGACTAGACTTGGCCGTTATTATTGCGACCCTCGTCAAAGGAACACCATGCGCCGCTCAATGATTGCGATTCTCTCCGGTCTGACCCTGGCCGGCCCTGCCTTTGCCGCCGACGATGCGGGGCCAAACTATACCGAGGACACGCTGACCGGCGACTGGGGCGGTGCCCGCAGCGCGGCGGCGAAGCGTGGATTCGTTTTCGAAGGCCTGGCCCGCGTCGATGCGCTGCGCAATCGCGGGGCGATCCGCAACGGCAGCCGGCATGTCACCCATCTCGATCTGAAGCTCAAGATGGACCTGGAGAAGGCCGCCGGCTGGAGCGGCGGCAGCGCGATGATCAACGTGCTGCATGACGGCAGCTGGGGCCCCAATGCGCAACTGGTCGGCTCCCAGATGGGCGTGACCAATGTCGAGGTCAATGCGCCGACCACCGCGCGCCTGTTCCAGGCCTGGCTGCAGCAAAGCCTGTTCGACGATCGGCTGGCCGTACTCGCCGGTCTCTACCCGATCGATTCGGAATTCTTCACCGTGGATTCGGCCGGTGTCTTCATCGGCCCGCAATACGGTACGCCGGCCGACCTGGCGCAGACGCGCGGACCGTCGATTTTCAACAATTCCGCCTTCGGCCTGCGCGCAAAATGGAACGTCGCCAAGACAGTCTACGCCATGGGCGCCGTGCTCGACGGCATACCCAACGACCCGGCCCGACCCCGCGCTACCGCGATCCGCTTCGCCAAGGGCGACGGCAGCTTTTCGATTGGCGAACTCGGCTGGCTGCCGGAGGCGGACAACGACAAGTTCAAGGGCCATGCCAAGGCGGCGATCGGCGTCTGGGGTTACAGCGCAAAGGTCAACGACCAGCGCGACACGGATGCCGCCGGCAACGCGCTGCGCCGCCATCAGGGCGGCGGCTACGTGCTGGGCGAACGCACGCTGGCCAGGCTGGGCGGCAGCGAGGAGCGCTTCCTCTCGGGCTTCGCCCGCTATACCTGGACCGACGGTGATTCGACGCCGGTGAAGAACAGTCTCAACCTCGGCCTGCACGCCAGGGGGCCGGTCGCCTCGCGGCCGGACGATGTCGTCGGCTTCGCCTGGACCCGTGCCGGCATGTCGCAGAAATGGCGCGATGTACAAACGGTGCCGGGCGACACCAAGACCGGCGAAACCGCGCTGGAAATCACCTATCGCTACGCCGTGACGCCCTGGTTCGCGATCCAGCCGAACTACCAGTACATCAAGCACCCGGGCGGAGCCGCCGCACCCAACGCGAAACTGATCGGCGTACGCCTCGACCTCGCGCTGTAGAAATAACGGCGATCCCGCGGGATCGCCGTATCGCCGGCGCCGACTTTCGCACTCGCCCGCCGTCTGTGGAGCACCGGCCTGTCCGCGGCCGGCGCCTCGCCTGACCTGAGCGCGCCGCGCGCCCGGGCGTCGATGCGCCCTTTCCAACGGCATCTCCCCGATTTCCATCGCCGCCATCGGCAGCGATCGGCCGTGGCTCCGATCCCGCTCGCCCGGCGGTGCGTGCCGCCGGGTCCGCGCCGGCGCCAACAAGCAGATATGTTATATATACTCGCATGTTGTTATAGTTGCTACACCAATGAAATTCCTCGCCCTCTTCCTCACCCTGCCGACGGCCCAATCCGCCGGCCGCATGCGCGTCTGGCGCGCACTGCGGGCACTCGGTTGCGCCACCCTGCGCGACGGCACCTACCTGCTGCCCGAAAGCGCCGCGCGCGCCGCGCAGCTGGAAAGCATCGCCGCTGACGTGAAGCGCGCCGGGGGAACGGCCGAGCTGTTCCTGCTCGACGGCCGCGACGAGGCCCAGCGCGCGCGCCTGCTCGCGCTGTTCGACCGCGGCGCCGACTATGCCGCCCTGCTCGCGGCGATTGCCGCCGCCGGCCCGGGCGATGCCAAAGTCCTGCGCGGCCTGAGGCGCGAGCTGGCCGCGCTGGCCGCCATCGATTACTTTCCCGGCGAGGCGCAGCGCCAGGCCGAGGCCGCGCTGGCGGCGCTCGAAGCCGCCGCCGACGGCGAACCGACGGCGACCGCAGGAGAAATCCGCCGTATCGCCAGCGCCGACTTTCAGGGGCGGGCCTGGGCCACGCGCAAGCACCTCTGGGTCGACCGCATGGCCTCGGCCTGGCTGATCCGCCGCTTCATCGACAGGAAGGCGAAGTTCCTCTGGCTGGACAATCCGAAGAAATGCCCGAAGACCGCGCTCGGTTTCGACTTCGACGGCGCCGCCTTCACCCATGTCGGCGGGCGCGTCACGTTCGAGGTTCTCGCCGCCAGTTTCGGCCTCGACAAGGATCCCGCGCTGGCGCGCATTGCCGCGATCGTTCATTGCCTCGATGTCGGCGGCGTACCGGTGGCCGAGGCGGCCGGCATCGAAGCCTTGCTGGCCGGCCTGCGCGCCGCCGCGGGCGACGACGACAAGCTGCTCACGGCAGCGGCGCGCGTCTTCGACGGCCTCTACCAGCATTACCAACAGGAGCCCGGCAATGGCTGATTCCCAACTTACCGTGCCGTCAGCGCCGACTTTCATGGAGGCCCTGCGCTTCTGGTTCAAGCTCGGTTTCATCAGCTTCGGCGGGCCGGCCGGGCAGATCGCGATCATGCACCAGGAGCTGGTCGAGCGCCGGCGCT
>JALHNN010000030.1 GCA_022843505.1 Sulfuritalea sp. | reverse complement strand
ATGCCGAAGGTAATCAGCTCGCCTTCGCGCACGTCGGCGCGCAGGGCGGCGATCTGGAACAGGGCGAGGAACAGGGCCAGCGGCACCACGGCACGCAGCTGCTCGAAGAACCGCACGCTGACATAGGGGGTCAGCAGGCGGTGCACGTCGATCAGGCGCAGGCGGCGCGCCGCAGGGCGACTTCCGGCATCGGCGTGCACATCCTTGTAGCTCACGCGGCGCTGCTTGACGCGCACGGCGCTGAGAAACTCGCCGTAGCGCAGGCGGCGCTGTGTCGCGGGTTTGGTCATCGGACGAGAGGGGCTGGCTTGCGGCTGGAATATTCCACACTGCATTTTACCCATGTCAAATCTCCCGTAGCCGCAAACCGTTAATATCGGTCGGTGCATTCGAACCTGCTCTCGATCCTGCTATTGCTTTCCGCCGCCGTGGTCGCGGTGGCGCTGGCACGCCGCCTGCGCCTGCCCTCCATGCTCGCCTACCTGGCGATCGGCATGGCCATGGGGCCGCACGGCTTTGCGCTGCTCGCGGAAAGCACCGAGGTACAGGAATTTGCCGAGTTCGGCATCGTCTTCCTCATGTTCACGATCGGCCTCGAGTTCAGCCTCAAGCGCCTGCAGGCGATGCGCAGCCTGGTGTTCGGACTGGGCAGCGCCCAGATGGCGCTGACCGCCCTCGGCACCGGCCTGGCCACCGCGCTCGCCTACGGCCAGGGCTGGAAGAGCGGCATCGCGGTAGGCCTCGCCGTGGCGATGTCGTCCACCGCCATCGTCGCGCGCATGCTCTCCGACCGCTTCGAGCTGCATTCCCGCTCCGGCCGCCAGACCATGGGCGTACTGCTGTTCCAGGACCTCGCCGTCGCGCCCTGCCTGATCCTGCTTCCCGCCCTTGCCGCCTCCGGCGAGGATCTCTGGCGCTCGCTGGGCATCGCCGCCGTGCAGACAGTGATCGTGCTGGGCCTGCTGGTTCTGGTCGGCCAGCAGATCATGGGCCGCATCTTCCATGCCGCCGCCAGCGTGCGTTCCAACGAGGTGCTGGTGCTGACCACCCTGTGGATCGTCGTCGGTCTTGCCGTACTCACCGCCCACAGCGGCCTGTCGCTGGCCCTGGGCGCCTTCGTCGGCGGCATGCTGATCTCGGAAACCGTCTACCGCCATCACGTCGAGGCCGACATCCGGCCCTTCCGCGACATCCTGCTCGGCCTGTTCTTCGTCACCGTCGGCATGATGCTCGACATCCACTACGTGCTCGCCAACCTGCACAAGCTTGTGCTCGCCGTCCTGCTGCTGATCGGCGGCAAGGCGCTGGTGGTGCTGCTGATCACCCGTGCGATCAGGACCCCATGGGCGGCCAGCCTGCGTACCGCGGCACAACTGGCGCAGGCCGGCGAATTCGGCCTGGTGCTGATCGAACTGGCCCGCCAGCTGCACCTGATCGGCGACAGCGCCTTCCAGATCACGCTCTCGGCGATGCTGCTGTCGATGTTCATCGCCCCCTTCCTGATCGATCGCGCGGCGCGCCTGTCCGGCGACCTCGGACGCGGCGACTGGGCGCACAAGGCGACGGCGATCCACGATATCGCGGTGCACAGCATGAACCTCGGCGAACACGTCGTGATCTGCGGCTATGGCCGCACCGGCGGGCGCATCGCCCAGTTCCTCGCCATCGAACAGGTGCCCTTCATCGCCCTCGACGTCGACCCGCAGCGCATCGCCGAAGCCCAGGCCAGGGGTATCAACGTCGTTTTCGGCAACGCCGATCGCCGCGAGGTGTTGCAGGCGGCCGGCATCAGTCGCGCACGCGCCGTGGTCATCACCTATCCCGATGCCCATTCGGCCGAGCGCGTGCTGCGCATCGTGCGCGCAACGCGGCCGGAAATCCCGATCGTGGTGCGCACCGCGGACGACAAGGATACGGCCCGCCTCAAGGCTGCCGGCGCCACCGAGGTCATTCCGGAGGTGCTCGAAGGAAGCCTGCTGATCGCGGCCGAGACCCTGGTTCAGGCCGGGATCCCGATGAGCCAGGCAATTCAGCACGTGCGCGCCGCCCGCGCCGAACGCTACGCCTCGCTGCGCGAGTTCTACGAACCCGATGCGGAGCGAAGCGAGGAAAGGACTTGAGGTGAAACAAACGCAGACGCCGCTGGTGTTATCGAGCACAGCGAGCGGACTGATTGCCCCGCCCCGGGGCGGGGATGGGGGTGGGGGGCGATTCTTCAGCCCTCGGCAGTAAGACAACGACGCGTTTCATGTGGCGGCGTCGCTTATCGAAGCCATGGGCGTTAAGCTGGGTTTAAGCGCAACCATCCAGGATGTCGGGCATCGACACCCTGGAGACTGCCATGCGCCCCGTACTGATCCTTGCCGCACTATCCATCGCCGCCGGCGATGTCGCCCTCGCCGAGACTCCGCGCGACTTCCTCATACGCTTCGAAAAGGAGGCCGGCACCGCCGCTTCCGCCGAGCGTGGTGCCCGCTTCTTCAATTCCAAGCAGGGCGGCGAGTGGAGTTGCGCTTCCTGCCACACCGACAAGCCGACCCAGGCGGGGCGCCACGCCAAGACCGACAAGCCGATCGGCGCCCTGGCGCCGGCCGCCAATGCCGAGCGCTTCACCGACGCCACCAAGGTGGACAAGTGGTTCCGCCGCAACTGCAACGACACCCTCAACCGGCTGTGCACGGCGCAGGAAAAGGCCGATGTCACGGCCTGGCTGCTTAGCCTGAAATAGGAGCCCTGACGATGAAACTGCGTAACACGCTGCCTGCCCTGCTGGTCGTCCTCACCTTGCCGGCCCAGGCCGACCGCCTGCCGCTGCCGGCCAACCCCGCCTACGTCGAGGAATGCGGGGCCTGCCACCTCGCCTATCCGCCGCAGCTGCTCGACGCCCATTCCTGGCTGCACGTCGTGAACGGGCTGGACAGGCACTTCGGCTCCGATGCCAGCCTCGACGCAGGTAACAACAATGCGCGCCGTGCCGCCATCGCCGACTTCCTCGGACGCAACGCCGGCGGACGCAAGACCGGCGTCACCGCCGATGCCAAGGGCCAACCCCTGTTGCGCATCAGCGAGACCGCCTGGTTCCGGCGCGAGCACCGAGAAGTCGAACCCGCCGTCTGGAAGCGTCCGGCTATCAAGAGCCCCGCCAACTGCGCCGCCTGCCACACCCGGGCCGCCGACGGCGACTACAGCGAACGCTCCATCACCATTCCCAAATGAGGCCCGCCATGCACACCAACGAAAAGCCCATCCGCGTCTGGGACCTACCGACGCGCCTCTTCCACTGGTCGCTGGCCGCCAGCTTCCTCGTCGCCTTCCTCACCTCGGAGTCGGAGAAGCTGCGCGACATCCATGTCCTGGCCGGCTACGGCCTGGCCGGGCTGATTGCCTTTCGCATCCTCTGGGGCTTCGTCGGCGGCGGCTATTCGCGCTTTGCCGAATTCCTGCCGACGCCGGCGAAAGTTCTCGGCTACCTGAGGTCGCTACTGGCTGGAAGGCCGCAGCATTACGTCGGGCACAATCCGGCCGGTGCCGTGGCGATCTTCCTCCTGCTCGGCTTCGGCATCGCCGCCGCCGCCAGCGGCTACGCCACCTACAATGAGTTCGGCGGGCATTTCATGGAGGAAGTCCACGAGGTCGCTGCCAATGGCATGATGGTGCTGGTCGTGATCCACCTCGCCGGAGTGCTCGTCAGCAGCTGGCTTCACGGAGAGAACCTGGTCAAGGCGATGATCACGGGATGGAAGAACACCCGCAATGAGAATCCTGCTGGTTGAAGACGATGCCCTGCTGGGCGATGCGCTGCAGGCCGGCCTGAAACAGGCCGGCCATGCCGTCGACTGGGTGCGCGACGGCATCAGCGCCGATACCGCGCTGGCCGCCGAGGACTATGCGGCGGCGGTCCTCGACCTCGGCCTGCCGCGCAAGGACGGGCTCGACGTGCTGCGCAGCCTGCGAGCGAAGAAGCGTGCGCTGCCGGTATTGATCCTGACCGCTCGCGACACGGTCGAAGACCGCATCAAGGGCCTCGATGCCGGGGCCGACGACTACCTGGTGAAGCCCTTCGACCTCGGCGAACTGCAGGCCCGGCTGCGTGCCCTGCTGCGTCGCGCCGGCGGCCAGCCGGCACCGGTGCTGACGGCTTCGGGAATCACCCTCGACCCGGCAACGCGGACGGTCAGTTGCGCCGGCAGGACCGTGGAGCTTTCGGCAAGGGAATACGCCCTGCTGCTGGCCCTGATGCAGCAGCCGGGGCGAGCCCTGTCGCGGGCGCAACTGGAACAGCACCTCTATGCGTGGGGCGAGGAGATCGGCAGCAATGCGGTCGAGGTCTACATCCACCACCTGCGGCGCAAGCTCGGCGCCGACGCCATCCGCACCCTGCGCGGGATCGGCTACGTGGTCGCCAAGGAGTCGCCGGCATGAAGTCGCTGCGCCTGCGCCTGGTCTTGCTGACCACCGCGGCGGTCGCCGCGGTCTGGCTGCTCACCGCATTCTTCACCTGGCGCTCGGCCCTGCACGAGATCGAGGAACTGCTCAACCACCCGCCGGCCACCGCCAGCCACATGCGCGAGGAAAGGGCGGAACTCGCCGGCGAGATTGCCGAGCACCTGCTGGCACCCATGCTGATCGCCCTGCCCGGCCTGGCGCTGGTGCTGGTGGTGGCGGTCGGATTCTCCCTGCGCCCCCTGCGGCGGCTGACCGAAGACCTCGCCACGCGGGCGCCTGACCGGCTGACGCCTATCGATTGCGCCGACACGCCGCGCGAGATCGCGCCGCTGATCGAGCGCCTCAACGAGCTTTTCGCCGGTATCGACCGCGCCCTGCAAAACGAGCGCCGCTTCACCGCCGACGCCTCGCACGAGCTGCGCACGCCGCTGGCGGCGCTGAAGGCCCAGGCCCAGGTGGCCCTGGCCGCCGGCAGCGAGGACGAGCGCCGCCACGCGCTGGAACAAATCGTCGCCGGCAGCGACCGGGCGACCCACCTGCTGACCCAGTTGTTGACCCTGGCCCGGCTGGATGCCGACAGCGGACAGGCCATGCATGAACTGGACTTGCGACCGCTGGCGGAAGAAGTGCTCGCCACCGCCGCCGGCGAGGCCATCGCCGGCAACTGCGAACTCGCCCTGGCCGAGGGCGACGCGCGGGTACGGGGCAACTCCGCGCTGCTGCAATCCCTGCTGCGCAACCTGATCGACAACGCGCTGCGCCACGGCGGCGCACGCCAGATCGAAATTGCCATCGCCGGCGCACGCAAGGATGTCGTGCTGACGGTCAGCGACGATGGCCGGGGCATACCCCCGTCCGAGCGGGGGATCGTCACCCAGCGCTTTCGCCGTGGCGCCAGCGCCGACTCTTCGGATGCCGTCGCCGCGAATTCGCCGGGTAGCGGACTGGGCCTGTCCATCGTCAGTCGCATCGTCGAACTCCATGGTGGCCGGATGCAGCTTGACGACGGCGCCGGCGGGCGCGGCCTGACGGTGCGCATCCGTTTGCCCGGCGTCAACTGAGCGGCCGCCGTGGCGGCGGACAATAGTCCTATGAATTCCGCCGATGACATCCGCCAACCCGAGCCACTGCATCACTGGCACGCGCTGCCCACAACGGAGGCGCTGAGCCGCCATGGCGTCGAGGCCGAACACGGTCTGAGCGAAGCCGAGGCCGCGGCGCGTTTGGCGCACCACGGCCCCAACCGCCCCACCCAGCCGCCCGGACCGGGCGCACTGCAACGCCTGCTGGCGCAACTGACGGAACCGCTGGTGCTGGTCCTCATCGGCGCCGGGATCGTCACCGCCTTGCTCGGCGAATGGGTGGACAGTTCGGTGATCTTCGGCGTGGTCGTGGTCAATGCGGTGATCGGCTTCCTGCAGGAAAGCAAGGCCGAGGCCGCCCTGGCAGCGCTGGCGCGCGCGGTCGCCACCGAAGTGACGGTGGTGCGTGGCGGAACGCGCCGGCGCATGGACGCGATACATCTGGTGCCCGGTGACGTGGTCTGGCTTTCGGCCGGCGACAAGGTGCCCGCCGACCTGCGCATCCTCCACGGCCGCCAGCTGCGCACCGTGGAAGCGGCGCTGACGGGCGAGGCCGCTGCCGTCGAGAAGCACCATGACATCCTGCCGCAGGACACGCTGCTGGCGGACCGCCGCAACATGGCCTATGCCGGCACCAGCGTGGTCGCCGGTCAGGGCCACGGCCTGGTGATTGCCACGGCGAATGCCACCGAAACCGGGCGCATTTCCGGGCTGATCGCCAACGCGCCCGAGATAGCCACGCCGCTGACGAAAAAAATGGGCGAGTTCGCCGCCCTGCTGCTGTGGGTGATCCTGGGCCTCGCCGCGCTCACCTTCGCCATTGGCGTATTGCGCGGCGAAGGCTGGGTGCCGATGCTGATGGCCGCCGTGGCGCTGGCCGTCGGCGCGATTCCCGAAGGCCTGCCGGCGGCCATGAGCATCACTCTGGCCATCGGCGTCGGGCGTATGGCCAAGCGCCGCGCTATCATCCGCCACCTGCCGGCGGTCGAGGCGCTGGGCAGCACCACGGTGATCTGCTCCGACAAGACCGGCACGCTGACCGAAAACGCGATGACCGTCACCGAACTGTGGAGTGCCGGCAACCGCGTCACCGTCGAGGGCCACGGCTATATTCCGGAGGGCCGCCTGAGCTGCGGCGAACCCGGCCCGGCGCTGCGCGAAACCCTGCTCGCCGCGGCGCTATGCAACGACGCCGCGCTCAATCTGGAAAGTCGGCGCTGGCGACACGCCGGCGACCCGACCGAAGTCGCCCTGCTGGTGGTGGCGCGCAAGGCCGGGCTCGACGAAACCACGCTGCGCCACCTGTTCCCGCGCCGCGACGAACTGCCCTTCGATTCGGCGCACCAGACCATGGCCACGCTGCACGACATCGAGGGGCAACCGACGCTGTATGCCAAGGGCGCCATCGAAAAGATCCTGCCGGCCTGTCAGGCGCTGCTGACCGAAGCCGGTGCCGAAGTTCCGCTCGATGCCGCCGGCCGCGCGCTGATCGCCGCGGCCGCCGCGGACATGGCGGTGCGGGGGCTGCGGGTGCTGGCCCTCGCCCGGCGTCGCTACCCGGGCGAAGTTTTGAGTGACGCCGCGCTGGCAGAAGGACTGGTGTTTCTCGGACTGGCGGCGATGATGGACCCGCCGCGCAAACAGGCGATCGCCGCGGTACGCACCTGCCATGCCGCCGGCATCGTGGTGAAGATGATCACCGGCGACCATGCCGAGACGGCGCGCGCCATCGCGTTCCGGATCGGCATCATCCCGGATGCCGCCGGAACCGAGGTCCTGAGCGGGCGCGAACTGGCTCTGCTCGACGACGCGGCGTTGCAGGACGCGGTGGCCCGCGTCAATGTTTTCGCCCGCGTCGAACCGGAGCAGAAGCTGCGCCTGGTGCGCGCGCTGCAGGCGCGGGGCGAGGTGGTGGCTATGACCGGCGACGGCGTCAATGACGCGCCCGCGCTGAAGCAGGCCGACATCGGCATCGCCATGGGCCTGGGCGGCACCGACGTCGCCAAGGAGGCCGCGGCGATGGTGCTGACCGACGACAACTTCGCCACCATCGAAGCCGCCGTCGAGGAAGGGCGCGGCATCTACGACAACCTGATCAAGTTCATTACCTGGACCCTGCCGACCAATTTTGGCGAGGGCCTGGTGATCCTCGCCGCCATCGTCGTCGGCGCCACGCTGCCGATCACGCCACTGCAGATCCTCTGGATCAACATGACCACCGCCGTGCTGCTGGGCCTGCCGCTGGCCTTCGAGCCGGCCGAGCGCGGCATCATGCGCCGCGCGCCGCGGAAGCCGGGCGCACCGGTGCTCGATGGCGTATTGATCGGGCGTATCGTGCTGGTCGGAGTACTGATGCTGGCGGGCTCCTTCGGCATGTTCCTGCTGGCGGGCGAGCGCGGCCAGTCGATGGCCGAGGCGCGCACCGTGGCGATGAACGTGTTTGTCGCGATCGAGATCGTCTATCTCTTCAGCTGCCGCTCGCTGCATCTGGCGGTGACATCGGTACCGCTGTTCAGCAACCTCTGGGTGTGGGCCGGAGCGGGTTTGCAGCTCGTGATGCAACTGGCGATCACCTACTGGCCGCCGATGAACGCGGCGTTCTCCACGGCGCCGATATCGGCCCGCGCCTGGGTCGAGATCATCGCCATCGCGCTGGCGGCGATGCTGGTGATCGAAATCGAGAAGCGTCTGCGGCGCTGAGGGCCGCACCGTCGCTTATCCGCTGCGCGCAGCGTTTGCCGCAAGGATTGAGCTTGCTGGGGATTTCGAGGCCGCTTGCGCGAGCAAGCTCGCTCCTACCGCCAGAGTTCCAGCTTTTCGCCCCGCTCTTTCATGCGTTCCGCCTTGTGCTGCAGGAAGCGCTGGAACTCGGGTTCCTTCTTGTAAGCCCCGCTGGCGACATACTCGAAGGACGAGGCGAAGTGGAAGGGTCGCAGGTAGGCCTCGAGACGGAACACTTCCCTGCCCGCATCGTCGAAGAACAGCACGCTCGGCGTGTACGCGACCTTCAGTTCCCGCGCCCAGGCCTCGGCCGTTGTTGCCTTGCCCCGCGGCGTGGTCAGCGCATCCCTGCCCGCGATGCCGAAGCGCGCCACGTCGAAACGCGCCAGCGTCGAGAGCAAAGCCTCGCGCTTGAAGCCTTCCCGATGCAGTTCGTCGCAGGCCGCACAGTGCCGCGACTCGAAGAGCACGGCGAGCGGCTTGCCGCCGGGCTTGCGCCGCAGGTCGTGGGGCGGCTTCATGAAGAAGGGCTGCTCGTTGAGGGTGGGACTGGCACCGTCCTGCGGCAACGCGCGCATGTGCTCGGCGAACGCCAGCTTCTTCTCCAGGCGCCGCGCCGAATAGTCGAGCGCGGCGGCGAAGCGGTGGGGCGGATAGTAGCCGTTGATGCGCGCGATGGTATTGCCCTTCTCGTCGAGCAGCAGCACGGTCGGCGTGAACTGCACCTTGAGGAACTTGGCCAGTTCCTTCTCGCGCCGGATCTTGCCGTCGAACCAGGCCACCTCGCGGTCGCCGAAGAGGTCGAAGCCGATGGCGACGAAGTGCTTCGCCACCTTGTCAGTGATGTCCTTCTGCGTGAAGCTGGTGCTCATCAGTTCCTTGCAGTAGGGGCAGCCCTGCTGGCCGAAATAGAGCAGCAGGCGCTTGCCCGCCTTGGCGGCCTGCGCCGCGTCGTCGGGCAGTTCGAGCAGGGTCTCGACAAAGGGCGCCGGCAGGACTTCGTCGCCGATCTGGGCGAAAGTCGGCGCTGGCGATACGGCGATCAACAACGCCAGCATGGCCAGCCAACGGCGCATCTCAGCCCTCGACGATTACCAGGTGCACCCGATAGGGCCCGTGCGCGCCGAGCACGATGGTCTGCTCGATGTCGCCCGTGCGCGAGGGGCCGGATATGAAATTCACCGCCCGCGGCAGGCTGCCGAGTTCGGCGCGCGCCAGGTTCCAGGCGTCTTCCATGTAGGCCACGATGCGCGAAGCCTGCACCACGGCGATGTGCGTCTCGGGCAACAGGCTGACCGCCGCCGGCGTATCGGGCGAGGACGTCATCATCAGCGTGCCGGTTTCGGCGACGGCGCAGAAGCAACCGGTGATGCCGACCAAGTCGGCATCACGGGCGCCGCGGGCTTCGACCTTGAGTCCGGCGCCGGCCCAATCCAGCGCGCCGAGCGAGGCCCAGGCCACGGCGGAGGTCGGCAGCTTCATTGCGGCCAGATACTTCGCGATCGCCGCCGGCACATCGGCCTCGGTGGCGACGATGTCGACGGTGCTCGAAGCCTGCTCCGACTTGAGCCGGAAGCGCTCCAGCAGAGCGCGCGGCTCGCCGGCGACGGCGGGCTGCGGACCGGGATTGCGGTTGGCCAGGGCGGCTGCCATCACCTCGCGGGCGGTAGCCGCATTGCCGGCATTGCGATGCAACGCGGCACGGACACGGCCGAGGATGTCTTCGCGGGAACTCATTTGGCGTCTCCCTGGGCGGCGGACTTGCGCCGGGCAGCATACATTTCGCGGAAGGTCTGACCCTGCGGCGCGGGAAAATCGCGGCCGTTGGTCCATTCCTGCGCGGCGGGCAGCAGGCGGATGCTCTTGTTGCCGCCGGCCAGCCACTTCAGATAGCGCGCGCCGAGGCTGGCGCCGAGTCCGTACAGGGCCGGACGCTGCGCCACCCAGGCCCAGACGCGCAGGCCGATGCGCTCCGTGAGGGGCCGCAGCCCGGCGTCGGTCTGCTTCTCGCGCAGCTTGCGCAGGAGCTCCGGCAACGGAATCTTTACCGGGCAAACCACGCCGCACTGGTTGCACAGGGTGGCCGCGTGCGGCAGGTCGATCGCGTTCTCGATCCCGGCGTAGAGCGGTGTCAGCACCGAGCCCATCGGCCCCGGGTAGACCCAGCCGTAGGCGTGGCCGCCTATGGTCTGGTACACCGGGCAATGGTTCATGCAGGCGCCGCAGCGGATGCAGCGCAGCATCTCGTGAAACTCGCCGCCGACCACGTCGGCGCGACCGGCATCGACCAGCACGAAATACAGGTGCTCCGGGCCGTCGTGCTCCTCGGGCTTCTTGACGCCGGTGAGGATGGAAAAATAATTCGAGATCGACTGCCCGGTCGCCGAGCGCGGCAATAGGCGCATCAGGGTCGACAAGTCCTCCAGGGTCGGGATCACCTTCTCGATGCCGGTGATCACCACATGCACCTTGGGCATGGTGGTCACCATGCGCCCGTTGCCCTCATTGGTGACCAGCGCCACCGAGCCGGTTTCGGCAACGAGAAAATTGCCGCCCGAGAGCCCCATCTCGGCCGTCAGGAAATGCCCGCGCAGCACTTCGCGCGCCTCGCGCGTCAGCGCCGGGATCTCCGTCTTGCGCGGCGTGCCATGCACCTTGTGAAAGAGATCCGCGACGTCGTCGAGGCTCTTGTGCACCGCCGGGGCGATGATGTGGCTGGGCGGCTCGTTGTCATTGACCTGCAGGATGTACTCGCCCAGATCGGTTTCCACCGGCTGGATGCCGGCGGCTTCCAGCGCCTGGTTCAGCCCGGCTTCCTCGGACAGCATCGACTTCGACTTGGTGACCTTGGTCACGCCGTGCTTCCTGGCGATCTCCGTCACCAGCCGGCAGACCTCGGCACCGTCCTTCGCCCACATCACCTGGGCGCCGGTTTCCTGGGCCTTGGTCTCGAAGCGCTCCAGCCAGAGGTCGAGGTTGTCGATCACCTTGTTGCGGATCGCGGCGGCGGCATCGCGGGTACCCTCGAAGTCGTCGAGTTCCTTGATCGCCTCGGCGCGCTTGGTGACGAACTTGCCCTTGGCATTCTTCAGGTTGCCCTGCAGCACCACGTTGGCGAGCGAGGCCTCGGAGTTGGCCTTGAAACGCATGGACTTGATTTCCATGGTTCAGTCCCTCCCGGCCAGCACTTCGGCGACGTGCAGCACCTGCGTCGTCTCGTCACCCATGCGCCGCAGCTTGCCTTCGATGTTGAGCAGGCAACCGAGGTCGCCACCGACCACCGCCGGCGCGCCGCTGGCATGGATGAAATCGCACTTGCGCCCGGCGATGGCCGCCGACACTTCGCCGAACTTGACCGAGAAGGTGCCGCCGAAACCGCAGCACTCCTCGCAACCGTTCATCTCCTTGAGCTGGACGCCCTTCATCTTGGCCAGCAGCGCCCGCGGCTGCGCCTTGATGCCCATGCTGCGCAGGCCGCTGCAGGAGTCGTGGTAGGTCACCGTGCCTTCGTAGTCACCGGGCACGCTGTCGACCTTGAGCACGCTGGCGAGGAAGTCGGTGAGTTCGTAGGTGCGCGCCGCCATCGCCGTGGCACGGTCGCGCCAGGAAGGCTCCTCGGCGAACATGGACTGGTACTCGCTGCGGATGTGGTCGCCGCAGGAACCCGAAGGCACGACGATGTAGTCGAAGCCCTCGAACTCGGCGATGGTCTTCTTCGCCAGTGCCTCGGCACCGGCCTTGTCGCCGGAGTTCCAGGCCGGCTGGCCGCAACAGGTCTGGGTGTCGGGCACGATGACGTCGCAACCGGCGGTTTCCAGCAGTTTCAGGGCGGCGAAGCCAATGCGCGGGCGCATCAGGTCTACCAGGCAGGTGACAAAAAGACCGACGCGCTTGTTTGCCAAGGACTCTCTCCGTATGTCGTTGTTGTTGCCTGCACCCGAAGGGTAGTCCCGGGCATGCAATGCAGCATCCCAAGGCCGGGGCACGGTTTTGCTATAGTATCCGAAGTCCATTCCCACGAAGAGATTGCCGTGGCGCAAAAACCCGCGGATGTCGCGCCGGAAGCCCGCAGCGGCATTCAGGTCATCGAGCGCATGATGAAGCTGCTCGATGTCCTTTCCTACCATCCCGATCCGGTCAGCCTCAAGCAGTTGGCGCTCGAGACCGGCCTGCATCCATCGACCGCGCACCGCATCCTGGCGGCGATGGCGACATCGGGCTTCGTCGAGCGCGCCGAGGCGGGCAGCTACCGGCTCGGGATCCGGCTGCTGGAGCTGGGCAATGTGGTCAAGTCGCGCATCAACATCCGCGCCGCCGCCATGCCGCTGATGCAGCGCCTGCACCAGCAACTCGGCGAGAGCGTCAACCTCGGCGTGCGCCAGGGCGACGAAATCGTCTATGTCGAGCGCACCTCCAGCGGGCGCTCGTCGATCCGCGTGGTGCACCTGGTTGGCGCGCGCGCACCGCTGCACGTCACCGCCGTAGGCAAACTCTATCTGGCCGACGAAAGCCCGCAGCAACTGCGCGAATACGCCAGGCGCACCGGGCTGCCCGGCTTCACGCCGACCTCGCTGACCACGGTCACCGCGCTCGAGCGCGAAGTCGACCGTGCGCGCCGCCACGGCATCGCCTTTGACAATGAAGAAATCGAACCCGGCCTGCGCTGCATCGCCGCCGG
>JALHNN010000029.1 GCA_022843505.1 Sulfuritalea sp. | reverse complement strand
GCGCCAGATCGGCCGCCGCCAGCGCACGCTGCGCTTCCGCCTGCGTCGCCAGCAGCGCCGCGTCGGCCGGATCGAGCCGCGCCAGCACCTGGCCGGGCTTCACCGCCTGGCCGACGTCGGCGCGCCGCTCGATGATCTTGCCGGCAATGCGAAAGCCCAGCGTAGTCTCGATGCGGGCACGCACTTCGCCGCTATAGCTGCGCCCGTTGCCCGAATTCGCCGTGTCGCCAGCGCCGACTATCAGCGTGCGCACCAGCTTGGGCGGCACGGGCGGCGGCTCCGGCGCGCTGCAGGCGGCGAACAGGGGAAGCAGGAGGGCGAGTGTGGCCTTGCGCATTGCAGCTCCTTCAGGCGTGCGGCTTGGGCAGGAGGGCCTGCACGCGTTGGATGAAATCATCGACGTAGGTGAACACCACGGGGATCACCAGCAGGCTGAGGAAAGTCGAGGTGATCAGGCCGCCGATGACGACGATGGCCATCGGCGCGCGAAAGCTCGGGTCGGTGCCCAGACCGATGGCGATCGGCATCATGCCGGCGCCCATGGCCACGGTGGTCATCACGATAGGTCGGGCGCGCTTGCGGCAGGCGTCGAGCAGGGCATGCCAGCGGTCGAGGCCATGTTCGCGCCGCGCCAGCACCACGTAGTCGATCAGCAGGATCGAGTTCTTGGTGGCAATGCCCATCAGCATGATCAGGCCAATCATCGACGGCATGGACAGCGCGGTCTGCGTCACGAACAGGGCAAGGAAGGCCCCCGGCACCGAGGGCACCAGCGCGGCGAGGATGGTCACCGGCTGGACGAAATCCTTGAACAGCAGCACCAGGACGACGTAGATGCAGAGCACGCCGGTCAGCATCGCCAGGGAAAAGCTCTCGAACAGTTCGGCCATTGCCTCGGCATCGCCCACCGTGGTCTGCAGGATGCCGGGCGGCAGGGTCTTCAGGCTGGGCAGGGCCAGCGCCTGCTTTTCCACTTCCCCCAGCGGCTGGCTGTTGAGCTCGATCTCGAAATTGACGTTGCGCTGGCGGTCGTAGCGGGAGATCTCGGCCGGGCCGCCGGTGATGGAGAGCGTGGCGACGGCACCGATCATCACCGGGCCGTGCTTTCCCGCTACGGTCAACCGCGACAGCAGGCCCAGATCCTGGCGTGCGGCCGCCGGCAGCTTGACCACGATCGGCACCTGGCGCTGCGCCAGGTTGAGCTTGGGCATGCTCTGGTCGTAGTCGCCGGCGGTGGCGATGCGCAGCACGTCGGCGATCGCCGCCGAGCTGACGCCGAGGTCGGCCATGCGCGGGAAATCCGGCGTCACCACGAGTTCGGGCCGGGTCAGGCTGGCCGTGCTGGTAACGGCGCCGATGCCGGGAATCGTGCGCAGCTCGCGTTCCACCTTGCGCGCATGCTCGGCCAGCGCCGGGCCGTTCTCGCTCGCCAGGACGAGGATGTACTTCTCGTTGGAGCCACCGAGTCCGACCTTGTACTGCACGCCGGGCAGGGCCAGCATGGCTTCTCGCAATTCCTGCTCGACGGCCTGCTTGGTGACGCCGCCGCGGTCCTTGCGCGGCGTCAGGTTGATGGTCAGCGTCGCCTTGCGCACCTCGGCCGCGCCGCGCGGCATGAAGGGGTCGCTGCCGGCGGCACCGCCGCCGATCGCCGTATAGACCATCTTCACGTGCGGATTGCGGCCGACGATGGCGCGCGCCTGCTCCGCCGCGGCCAGGGTGTCGCGGAAGCTGCTGCCGGGCGGCAGGGAGATGTACACCTGCGTCTGCGACAAATCGTCCGGCGGCAGGAAACCCGTCGGCAGCAGCGGCACCAGCGCAAACGAACCGACGAAAAATCCTGCGGCGGCGAGCAGGGTCAGCACGCGGTGCTTGAGGCACCAGCTCACCCAGCCGAGGTAATGCCGCAACCAGTCCGGCTCGCGGTACTCGCCGCGCGGCGGGCGCAGCAGGTAGGCGGCCATCATCGGCGTCAGCATGCGCGCGACCACCAGCGAGAAGAAAACGGCTATCGCCGCGGTCCAGCCGAACTGGACGAAGAACTTTCCCGCCACGCCGCCCATGAAGGCCGTCGGCAGGAAGACCGCGATCAGGGTGAAGGTGGTTGCGATCACCGCGAGGCCGATTTCGTCGGCAGCCTCCATCGCTGCCTGGTAGGGTGACTTGCCCTCGCGCAGGTGGCGCATGATGTTCTCGATCTCGACGATGGCGTCATCGACCAGGATGCCCACCACGAGTGACATCGACAGCAGGGTCACGACGTTGAGCGTGAAACCCATTAGGTACATCACGGCGAAGGTGGGTATCGCCGACAGCGGCAGGGCCGTGGCCGAGACGAAGGTGGCGCGACCGTCGCGCAGGAACAGCCAGACTACCAGCACGGCCAGGATGGCGCCCTCGACCAGCAGCGCCATCGAGCCCTCGAAGTTTTCGATCACCGGGTCTACGAAATTGAAGGCCTCGGTGACCACGATGTCGGGATGTTCGCGCTGCAACTTGTCCAGCGCGGCGCGCGTACCCTCGGCGACATCGACTTCGCTGGCGCCCTTGCTGCGCGTGATCTCGAAGCCGACCACCGGCTTGCCGTTGAGCAGGGCCGCCGAGCGCTGCTCGGCGACGGTGTCGCTCACGGTCCCGAGTTCGCCCAGCTTCACCCGGCGGCCGTCGGCAAGCGCAATCTCGATCGCGGCCACCTCGGCGGCGCTATGCACCGTGGCGATGGTGCGCACCGACTGTTCGGCGCCGCCGACGTCGGCGCGGCCGCCTGAGGCTTCCTGCTGCACCAGGCGCAGCTGGCGCGAGACATCGCCTGCCGTGGCGCGCAGCGCCAGCAGGCGATCGGGATCGAGCTCGACGCGCACCTCGCGCGTGACGCCCCCGACGCGCGCCACGGCGCCGACGCCGCGGACGCTGAGCATGGCCTTGGCCACGGTGTTGTCGACGAACCACGACAAGGCCTCCTCATCCATCCGCGTCGAGGCAACCGTATAGGTCAGGATGGGCGCGCCGGCGACGTTCATCTTGGTGATCACCGGGTCCCTGAGATCCCCCGGCAGGTCGGCGCGGATGCGCGACACGGCATCGCGCACGTCGTCGAGCGCTTCCTGGCTGGATTTCTCGATGCGGAACTCGACGGTGACCAGCGCCGTGCCGTCCTGCACCTTGGTATAGATGTGCTTGATGCCCTGCAGGGTGGCCACCGCGTTCTCGATCTTGCGCGCCACTTCGGTTTCCAGCTGCGCCGGCGCGGCGCCCGGCAAGGTCGCCGTGACCGTCACGGTCGGCAGGTCGATGTCCATGAACTGCTGGATGCGCATGTTCTTGAACGCCAGCAACCCCGCCAGCGTCAGCAGCAGGAACAGCAACACCGAGGGGATGGGGTTGCGGATCGACCAGGCGGAGACGTTCATTCCGCCACCGTTTCGGCCCAAGGCGGAAGGCCGCCCCCGTGGGCGGGCAAGCTGGGTTGGCGAGCGTGGGGAGCCATCATTTGCCTGGCTTGGCCTCGCTGTCCACCACGCGCACGGCGTCGCCGTCGGCGAGGAAACCGACCCCGCCCGCCACGACCCGGGCGGCCGGGTCCAGCCCCGACACCTCGATGCGGTCGTCTACGCGGCGGCCGGGCGTGACCTTGAGCTGCTGCACTTTGCCGCCCTCGAGGCGGAAAACATAGGCAAAGCCCTCTCTCAGCAGCACGGCGGACTGCGGCACGGTCAGGGCGGGCTTGGCACCCAGGTCGAATTCGCCGCGCGCGAACATGCCGGCGCTGATCTTCCGTGCCGCATCGGCGGGCAGGTCGACGTAAACCAGGGCGGTATGGCTGCGGCTATCGACGGTCGGCGCCAGCGCCCGCAGTTTGCCCTGCAGCCGCTCACCCGCCGGCGTGACTACGGTGGCGGCCACGCCCGGCCGAAGGCGCGTGAGGTCGGCGGCGGCGATTTCGGCGCGCCATTCGAGGCGGCCGCCGCGGATCAGGCGGAACAGTTCCTGCCCGGGCTGCACCGTGGCGCCGACCGTGGCGCTGCGCGCCGAAATGATACCGGCATCGGGGGCGAGGATCTCTGCCTTGGATTTGCGCAGTCCGGCGGTCTGCTGCCGTGCTTTCGCCGCCTCGACGCGCGCCTGGGCGGTCTCGGCCGCGGCCTGGGCCTGAGTCAGCTGCTGGGCACTGAAAAAGCCTTTGTCCCTGAGTTGCCGCGAGCGCTCGAGGTGGGCCCGTGCCTCGGCCAGGGCCGCCTCGGCTTCCGCCACGCCGGCACGCGTCTCGGCGAACTCACTGGCGACGGTTTCCGGTGCAATGCGCGCCAGTACCTGCCCCCGCTTGACCACGTCGCCGACGTTGGCGAGAACCTCGACGATGCGCTGGTTGGCAATCTCCGGGCCGATGATGGCTTCCTGCCAGGCGGCGACGTTGCCGCCGGCGGTGAGTGTCTGCGGCCAGTCCAGGGTTTGCGGCTGGACGGTGCTGACGGTCAGCGCCGGCTTGGCGGCGGGCGGCGCCTTGGTTTCGGGCGGCGCTTCGCTGCAGGCGGCAAGGCCCGCGGCGGCGAGGACGGCGAACCAGCGCATCATGGGCGAACCTCGCGGGCAACCAGGCCGTGCAGCGCCAGGTCGAGGTGGGTGTGGAGATAGAGCTCGGGATCGTGCCCGCCGCAACCGCAGGCACCGAGCGAGTAGCGCCAGATCAACAGCATCAGGACCGGTGCAAAAATTACGTCGATCGCCGTTTCGACATCCACGGCGCGGAACTCGCCGCCGCCGATGCCGCGCAACAGGATGCGGCGCAGCAGTTCGCGCCCGCGCGTGATCACTGTGTCGTTGTAATAGGCAGCCAGTTGGGGAAAGTTTCTTGCTTCGCTGATCATCAGCTTGGGTACGCCGCCGAGGTGGTTTGCGCCGACCCGGAGCCACCATTCCCGAATCAGGGTACGCAACAGTTCGGCGCTGCTGCCCTGGTAACTGTCGACCAGGTCCGCACCCTGCTCGAGAACGGGCACGATCCCTTCCTGGATCACCGCCTTGAACAAGGCTTCCTTGCTGTCGAAGTAAAGGTAGAGCGTGCCCTTGGAGACACCGGCGCGCGCCGCGACATCCTCCAGCCGGGTCGCGGCAAAGCCTTTCTCGACAAAGAGTTCCAGGGCCGCGGCGGTGAGCTCGGCCGGGCGCGCCTGCTTGCGGCGCTGGCGGGATGGTGCGAGAGTATCCATGTTGGCAATTCAACTAACTGACCGGTCAGTCAGTATCTCAAAAGCCGCGATCCGGGTCAAGCACCATCCCGACCCGGCTGTGAAATTAGGTAAGCTGACTTCTCACAGGGATCCGCCATGCGCATCGAAGAAGAACTCAAGCTCGATTTCCAGGACGTGCTGATCCGGCCGAAGCGCTCGACGCTCGGCTCGCGCGCCGAAGTGGATCTGGCGCGCGAATTCGTCTTTCGCCATTCCGGCCGCCGCTATTCCGGAGTGCCCATCATCGCCGCCAACATGGACACCGTGGGCAGCTTCGAGATGGCGCGCGCCCTCGCACGCCATGGGATGGCCACGGCCTTGCACAAGCATTACGCCGAGGACGAACTGGCCGCTTTCTTCACCGCGCTTCCCGCCGATGCCACGGTGTTCTACTCGATGGGCATCACGAGCGACGACTACGAGAAGTTTCGCCGCGTCGAGGCGCGCTGCGGCGAGGCGATCACGCATGTTTGCGTCGATGTCGCCAACGGCTACACCAAGGCTTTCGTCGATTTCCTGCACAAGCTGCGCGACGCCTACCCGAAGCTCACCCTCATGGCCGGCAACGTGGTCACCGGCGAGATGGCCGAGGAGCTGATCCTCGACGGCGCCGACATCGTCAAGGTCGGCATCGGCCCGGGCTCGGTGTGCACCACGCGCAAGATGACCGGCGTCGGCTACCCGCAGCTCTCGGCCATCATCGAGTGCGCCGACGCCGCCCACGGCCTGGGCGGCCTGATCTGCGCCGACGGCGGCTGCACCTCCGCCGGCGACCTGGCCAAGGCCTTCGGCGGCGGCGCCGATTTCGTCATGCTCGGCGGCATGCTCGCCGGCCACGACGAATCCATGGGCGAGGTGATCGAACGCGGCGGCGAACGCAAGATGCGCTTCTACGGCATGAGTTCGCGCGCGGCGATGGACAGGCACGCCGGCGGTGTCGCCCACTATCGCGCCTCGGAAGGCAAGGAAGTCCTGCTCGACTGCCGCGGCCCGGTCGAGGCCACGGTGCAGGACATCCTCGGCGGCGTGCGTTCGGCCTGCACCTACGTCGGCGCGCGCAAGCTCAAGGAGCTTTCCAAGCGCACCACCTTCGTCCGCGTTGCGCGGCAGCTCAACGAAGTCTTCGGCCAATCTTGAGCCGACTCACCGTCTGGCTGCGCCTCGCCCTTGTCGCGCTGCTGCTGGTGCTGGCGGGATGCGGCGGCAAACCCAAGGAGAGCCCGCTGCCCTCGGGAACCAAGGTCCTGGCCCTGGGCGACAGCCTGACCGCGCCGCACGGCGTGCAGCCGCAGGAAGCCTGGCCGACGCTGCTGGCGCAGAAAACCGGCTGGCAGGTGATCAACGGCGGCATCAGCGGCAACACCAGCGCCCAGGCCCTGGAGCGCCTGCCCGGTCTGCTCGAGGAACAACAGCCGCAACTGGTCCTGGTCAGCATTGGCGGCAATGACATGCTGCGCAAGCAGCCGCAGAACCAGACCGTCGAGAACATCGGACGCATGATCGACATGGCGCGCGCCAGGGGCGCCAAAGTCGTCCTGCTCGCCACGCCCAAGCCCAGCATCGCCGGCGCGGTGCTGAACAACCTCTCGCCCCCCGACTTCTACGCCGAAATCGCCAAGGACAAGAAGCTGCCCCTGATCGAGAACGCGATTTCCGAGGTTTTGTCCGACACGGCGCTCAAGGGCGACCAGTTGCACCCCAATGCGGCGGGGCACGCCAGGCTCGGCGAGCTGATCCACGCGGACCTGAAGAAGATCGGTTTCGTGCGCTGATATCGTTGCGTCCGGGACCTTGATGCGATATCATCACCGCATCACATCATCGAGTCCATTCCAATGCGCACCACCCTCGACATCGAAGACGATGTGCTGCTCGCCGCCAAGGAACTCGCCCGCCGGAGCGGTGGCACCGCCGGGCAGGTGATCTCGCGTCTTGCGCGGCAGGCGCTGACGCAGTCGCCGGCGTCCGCCGCAGTCGGCGTCAAGGAACCGGATGCCAACTATGGCTTTCGCCCGTTTCCCTCGCGCGGCGGAGTGGTGACCAACGAGCAGGTCGACAGGCTGCGCGACGACGAAGGCATTTGATGCGGGCACTGCTCGACGTCAATGTGCTGATCGCCCTGCTCGACGGTGCCCACCTGCACCATGCGCGCGCGACGGCATGGCTGCGGGAGCACATCCGTGCAGGTTGGGCATCGTGTCCTCTGACGCAGAACGGGTGCATCCGCATCATGTCGCTGCCGGGATATTCGAATCCGGCACCCGCGGCGGCAGTGGCGGAACGCCTCGGTGCCGCTACGGCAACGCGCCATCACGAGTTCTGGCCGGATGCGGTCAGCCTGGTCGACGCAGGCCGCATCGACTGGAATTCGGTACTCGGCAGCCGCCAGGTCACAGACGTGTATCTGCTGGCGCTGGCGGTCGAGATGAATGGTTGCCTTGCCACCCTGGATCGTTCTGTGCCGCTGCAGGCGGTGCGCGGAGCAAAGCCCCGGAATCTGGTCGTGATCTGATCGCGTCCATCACTGCAACCCTGCCGGCCGTCGGGTTGCATTCGCCCCGCCTTTCCAGTAGCTTCGACATCCCGCCCCGCCGTCCCTGAAGCGAGCCAGCCCCATGAACGCCAACGAAAAATTCATCGCCGCCGACGCCCACGTCGATGCCGCCGCGATCGCCCCCCTGCCGAATTCGAAGAAGACTTACGTCACCGGCAGCCGGCCCGACATCCGCGTGCCGATGCGCGAGATCGCCCAGACGCCGACCGGCGACACGCCCAACCCGTCAGTCATGGTCTATGACTGTTCGGGGCCGTATACCGATCCGGCGGTGAAGGTCGACATCCGCAAGGGGCTGCCGGCGCTGCGCGCCGGCTGGATCGCCGAGCGCGGCGACACCGAGGAATTATCCGACCTGTCCTCCGAATACGGCCGCCAGCGGGCGATCGACGCGGAACTCGCCGGCCTGCGCTTCGAACTCGGGCGCAAGCCGCGCCGCGCGCTGCCGGGCAGGAACGTGACGCAGATGCACTATGCCCGCGCCGGCATCGTCACGCCGGAGATGGAATACATCGCCATCCGCGAGAACCAGAAACTCGACGGCCTCGACGAGCAGCTGCGCCGCCAGCACCCCGGCCAGAGCTTCGGCGCCGCGATCCCGCGCGTGATCACCCCCGAGTTCGTGCGCGACGAGGTGGCCCGCGGCCGCGCCATCATCCCCAACAACATCAACCACCCCGAGTCCGAGCCGATGATCATCGGCCGCAACTTCCTCACCAAGATCAACTGCAACATCGGCAACTCGCCGCTGGCCTCGACCATCCAGGAAGAGGTCGACAAGATGACCTGGGCCATCCGCTGGGGCGGCGACACGGTGATGGACCTCTCCACCGGCAAGAACATCCACGAGACCCGCGAGTGGATCGTGCGCAACTCGCCGGTGCCGATCGGCACCGTGCCGATCTACCAGGCGCTGGAGAAGGTCGACGGCAAGGCCGAGGACCTGACCTGGGAGCTGTTCCGCGACACCCTGATCGAGCAGGCCGAGCAGGGCGTGGACTACTTCACCATCCACGCCGGCGTGCTGCTGCGCTACATCCCGATGACGGCCAAGCGCATGACGGGCATCGTCTCGCGCGGCGGCTCGATCCTGGCCAAGTGGTGCCTCGCCCACCACAAGGAGAACTTCCTCTACACGCATTTCGAGGACATCTGCGACATCATGAAGGCCTATGACGTGGCCTTCAGCCTCGGCGACGGCCTGCGCCCTGGCTCGATCTACGACGCCAACGACGACGCCCAGATGGGCGAGCTGGCGACGCTGGGCGAGCTGACGCAGATCGCCTGGAAACACGACGTGCAGGTGATGATCGAGGGCCCCGGCCATGTGCCGATGCACATGATCAAGCACAACATGGACGAGCAGCTGCGCCTGTGCGGCGAAGCGCCCTTCTACACGCTGGGCCCGCTGACCACCGACATCGCGCCGGGTTACGACCACATCACCTCGGCGATCGGCGCCGCCATGATCGGCTGGTATGGCACGGCCATGCTCTGCTACGTGACGCCCAAGGAACACCTTGGCCTGCCGGACAAGAACGACGTCAAGGACGGCATCATGGCCTACAAGATCGCCGCCCACGCCGCCGACCTGGCCAAGGGCCACCCCGGCGCCCAGGCGCGCGACAACGCCTTGTCGCGGGCCCGCTTCGAGTTCCGCTGGGAGGACCAGTTCAACCTCGGCCTCGATCCCGACAAGGCGCGCGAATTCCACGACGAGACCCTGCCGCAGCAGGGCGCCAAGCTGGCCCACTTCTGCTCGATGTGCGGACCGCACTTCTGCTCCATGAAGATCACCCAGGACGTGCGCGAGTACGCGGCAAAGATCGGCGTTTCCGAGCAGGAAGCCCTGGCCAAAGGCATGGAGGTCAAGTCGGTGGAATTCGTCAAGGCCGGCAGCGAGATTTACAAGACCACCTGAGGTCGGCTTTTCGTAAGTCCGTGTCAGCCTTGGAGCAGGCTGCCGCGTTATCCGGTTTGCCGCCCTCATCGGAGAACCACCATGCGTCCTGCCCTGCTTGTCCTGACTCTATCGATTCTGACGCTTTCCCTTCCGGCGCGCGCCGATGGCCTGGACGCCGCGGAGAAGGCAATGGAACGCATTGCGGCACGGATGTTTTCGGAACAGAACATCGGCCTCTTATTTGGAATGCTGCGTCAGGGGCTGGCGGCAGGCGCAGAAGGTCGCGCCGCACCCGAACTGCCGGCTGAAACCGCCGCGAAACTGGAATCCGCAGCCAAGGAGATGCAGCGCGAAATGAGCGGCGCCGCCCTGCTGCTGATCGACGACATGGAAAAGGAACTTCGCGACAGCCTGCGCGAGGAATCCCGCATCTGATGGACTGCCGCCCCGGCTGCGGCGCCTGCTGCATCGCCCCGTCGATCAGCACCCTGGACAAGCCCGCCGGCGTCGCCTGCGCGCACCTCGCGGCGGACTTGCGCTGCACGCTGTTCGGCAGTGACCGTCGACCTTCGTGTTGCAGCGGATTGCAGCCCTCGGCCGAGATGTGCGGCAACCACCGCGACGAGGCCCTGGCTTGGCTGGCGCGGCTCGAGGCCGATACCGCCGCGTGCTAGACTCCGCGGCCTTCTAGTTACGGCCGCTGCGCTTGACGTCAATGAAGCCGACGTTAGCCTTCACTGAAACTACGTTTTCCGCCCTTCACGCATCCCCCTGACATGGATTTCCATCCGCTGCTCCAGGCCCTGATCCTGGGCCTGGTCGAAGGCTTTACCGAGTTCCTGCCGGTGTCCTCGACCGGCCACCTGATCCTTGCCGGCGACCTGCTGAAGTTCAATGACGAACGCGGCAAGCTGTTCCTGATCGTGATCCAGGCCGCGGCCATGCTTGCCATCTGCTGGGAGTACCGCGCGCGTTTCGGCCGCGTTCTCGCCGGACTGGGCAGCGACCCCGTGGCGCAGCGCTTTGCCCTCAACATCGGCATCGCCTTCCTGCCGCTGGCCGTGCTCGGCCTGATCTTCGGCAAGCTGATCAAGGCCACGCTGTTCAATCCGGTGGCGGTGGCCAGCGCCTTCATCGTCGGCGCCTTCATCATCCTATGGGCCGAGAAGCGCGAGCATGTGGTACGCATCGAGGACGTCGACCAGCTGACGCCCGTCGATGCCCTCAAGCTCGGCCTGGCCCAGGCCTGCGCGCTGATCCCGGGCACCTCGCGCTCCGGCGCCACCATCATCGGCGGCCTGCTGTTCGGCCTCTCGCGCAAGGCGGCGACGGAGTTCTCCTTCTTCCTCGCCGTGCCGACGCTGATGGCCGCGAGTGCCTACCAGGCATGGAAGGAGCGCCACCTGCTGGTGGCCGACGACCTCGGCCTGTGGGCCGTCGGCTGCATCGCCTCCTTCGTCTCGGCCTTCCTCTGCGTGCGCTGGCTGCTGCGCTTCGTCTCAACCCACGATTTCACGGTCTTCGCCTGGTACCGCATCGCCTTCGGCATCGTCGTCCTTGCCACCTGGCAGATGGGCGTGGTGGATTGGTCGTCACCATGATTCTCTACCTGCACGGCTTCACCAGCGGGCCGCAGTCGAACAAGTCACAGGCGCTGGGCAAGCGCATGCGCGAACGGGGCCTGGGCGAACATTTCCTAGCACCGCAATTGCCGGCCGCGCCGAAGGACGCCATCGCCCTGGCCGAAGACCTGATTGCACGCCACCCGGTCACGACCGTGGTCGGCTCATCGCTCGGCGGCTATTACTCGACCTGGCTGGCGGAGATATTCGACCTCAGGGCGGTGCTGGTGAATCCGGCCGTCGTTGCCCATCTTTCGCTGCAGAAGTACATCGGGCCGCAGCGCTGGCTCTATACCGGCGAGCCCTTCGAGTTCACCCTGGACCACGTCGAGCAGTTGCGCGCCATCGAAGTCCCGGTGCTGGCGAAACCCGAACGCTTCTGGCTGCTGGTCGAAGAAGGTGACGAAACCCTCGACTACCGCGACGCGGTGCGCCGCTACCAGGGGGCCAGGCAAACCGTGCTGCCCGGCGGCGACCACAGCTTCACGCGCTGGAACGACTACCTCGATCCGATCATCGACTACGCCGGGTTGAAGTGACGCACCCCGCGATCACGCCGGAGAACACGCGCACCGGCATCATCGCCGGCATCAGCGCCTACGTCATCTGGGGGCTGGTGCCGATCTTCTTCAAGCAGATCGTCGAGATCCCCGCCGTCGAGATCATCGCCCACCGCGTGGTCTGGGCCATGCTGCTGATGACGGCCCTGATCGGCTTCGGCCGCGGTTTCGGCGATGCCTTGCGCATCGCCCGCCAGCCGGCGCAACTGGCCCGCATCGCGCTGGCCTCGGCGCTGGTGATCAGCAACTGGCTGACCTTCGTCTGGGGCGTGAATAACGGCCACATCGTCGAGACCAGCCTCGGCTATTTCATCCTGCCGCTGCTCAACGTCGCGCTCGGCGTACTGGTGCTCAAGGAGCGCATGCGAAAACTGCAATGGCTGGCCGTGCTCTGCGCCGCGGTCGGTGTCGCCATCGAGGCCACCCGCGCCGGCGGACTGCCCTGGATCGCGCTGGTGCTGGCCGGCACCTTCGGCATCTACGGCCTGCTGCGCAAGCAGTTGCCGCTGGATGCCGCCAGCGGCCTGTTCCTCGAAACCGTCTGCATGCTGCCGCTGGCGCTGGCCTGGCTCGGCTGGCTGGCCTACAGCGGACAAGGCCATTTCGGCGGCAGTGGCGCGATATCGGCGAGCGACCTCTACCTGGTCGCCACCGGTCCGGTGACGGCCATTCCGCTGCTGCTGTTCGCCATCGCCGCGCGGCGGCTGCCGCTGTCGATGATGGCCTTCCTGCAGTATCTCGCGCCCACGCTGGCTTTCCTGATCGGCGTGCTGGTGTACCACGAGCCGCTCGACACCCAGCGCATGCTGAGCCTCGCCGCGATCTGGGCCGGTCTCGCCGTGTATAGCGTCGACCTGCTCAAGGCCGCCGCCGCGCGCGAGGAAGCGCCGCTGCCATGAGTTTCGATACCAGGCAGTTCAAGCGCCTGGAACGCGCCGGCTACGACCGGATCGGGCCGCGCTACCTTGCCGCCGCGGCGGCGCGCGAGGGCATCGCGACGGCCCTGCTCGATGCGACCGAGCTCGCGCCCGGCCAGCGCGTGCTCGACCTGGCCAGCGGCCCCGGCCTGCTGGCG
>JALHNN010000028.1 GCA_022843505.1 Sulfuritalea sp. | reverse complement strand
ATGGCGACCTCGCCGGTGACGCCCAAGGGCATGTGGGTGTATGGCGCGCTGATCGGCCTCCTGACGGTGGTGATCCGCTACTACAGCGGCCTGCCGGAAGGCGTCATGTACGCCATCCTGATTGCCAATGCCGCTTCACCGCTGATCGAGAGGATCACCCAGCCGGTGCCCTTCGGCCGCGGCGTGCTCGATCGTGTGAAGAAGCGCGCCACCTATCCGTTGAACCCCGGCTACATCTCGCGCGAAGAAGCCGGCGCGGTGACGCCGAAGAAGCGCTTCCTGCCGAACAAGCCGAAGAAGTGATGAGCGACCATCGTGTGATCCCCATCGTTGAGCAGGCTTCGCCACCGCCCGAATCGCCCACCGGCGCGATGATCCGTACGCTCGGACTCGTTTCGGCGATCTGCGGCCTGATCATCGTCGGCGCCTATCAGGGTACTTACGACGCCGTTGCCGCCAACAAGCGCATCGCCACCGAACGCGCGGTGTTCAAGGTATTGCCCCAGGCGAAGACGATTGCCGAGTTTCTTGCCCAGCCGGGCGGGGGCGTGTCGAAAGTCGGCGCTGGGGACACGGCGATTCCGCCCGGATCAGTGAAGTTCTTCGCCGCCTACGACGAGGCCGGCAAGCTCGCCGGCATTGCCGCCGAGGGCGTGGCCAAGGGATACGCCGACAACGTGCGCATCATGTTTGGCTACCAGCCGGATTGCCAGTGCGTGGTCGGCATCGGCGTGGTCTCGATGCGCGAGACGCCGGGCATCGGCGACAAGATCATCACCGACAAGGACTTCCTCGCCAACTTCACCGCGCTCGACGTCAAGCTCAAGGCCGACCTCTCGGCGCTAGCCAACGAGGTCAAGGCCGTCAAGCACGGCAGCAAGAGCAACGCCTGGCAGATCGACGCCATTTCCGGCGCGACCATCACCTCGCGCGCGGTGGGCAAGGCCATCAACGATTCGGCGCAGGCGTTGCTGCCGCGCCTGGTTCCCAAGCTCGACACTCTGGCGACGAAATCATGAATACCGCTCAATGCAAGACCTGGGACGAATTCACCGAGGGCATCTGGCGCCAGAACCCGGTCTTCGTCATGGTGCTGGGCATGTGCCCGGTGCTGGCCGTATCTGTATCGGCCGTCAACGCGCTGTCGATGGGGCTGGCGACGATGTTCGTGCTGGTCTGCTCCTGCGGCCTGGTGTCGCTGTTGCGCCGCATGATCCCCAAGGAAGTACGCATCGCGGTGTACATAGTGATCATCGCCACCTTCGTCACGGCGGTGGACTACGCCATCCAGGCCATCAGCCTGGCGCTCTACGACGCGCTGGGCGCCTTCATCCAGTTGATCGTGGTGAACTGCATCATCCTCGGCCGCGCCGAGGCGCACGCCGCGAAGAATCCGCCGGTCCCGGCGATGTTCAACGCCGCCGGCATGGGCATCGGTTTCACCATCGGTCTGTTTGCGCTGGGCGCGGTGCGCGAAGTCCTCGGCGCTGGCACGCTGTTCGGCATCACGCTGTTCGGCGCCGGCTTCCAGCCCTGGGTGATCATGGTGCTGCCGCCCGGCGGCTTCTTCGTGCTCGGCGCCTGGTTGCTGTTCTTCGCCTGGCTGGAGCGGCGCAAGCTGCGCCGTGCGGCGCCACTTTCGGAGGCCGGTCAGCATGTCTGAATCCGCTTTCCAGATTTTCGTCAACGCGCTGCTGGCCAACAACTTCGTGCTGGCGATGTTCCTCGGCCTGTGTCCCTTCCTCGGCGTTTCGGGCAAGCTCGATACGGCCTTCCCGATGGGTGTGGCGACCACCTTTGTGATGCTGGTGGCCTCGCTCTGCGCCTACGGCCTCAACCTGCTGCTGACCGCCTTCCACCTCGAATTCCTGCGCCTGATCTCCTACATCGTGATCATCGCGTCATCGGTGCAACTGGTCGAGATGGTGCTGAAGAAGTACAGCCCGGGGCTGTTTCGCGCGCTCGGCATCTACCTGCCGCTGATCACCACCAACTGCGCCGTGCTCGGCGTCGCGCTGTTTCAGACCGCCCGCGACTACAGTTTTGTGCAGTCCGTGGTATTCGCGGTCGGCGGCGGCGGCGGCTTCACCCTGGCGCTGGTGCTGATGGCCAGCGTGCGCGAGCGCCTGACGCTGTCCAACGTGCCGGACCTGGCCCAGGGCACCGCCCTGTCGCTGATGCTGGCCGGCATCCTGTCGCTCTCCTTCATGGGCTTTGCCGGGCTGGGCGGTTAAATGACGACTTATCTCGTGGCCATCGCCTTCATCTTCGGCCTCGCCACGGCGGGGATCCTGGTCGACCGCATCTACCGCCGCTTCGCCGCACGCAATCCGCAGCTCGGCCCCTTCCGTGATCCCGGCAAGTGCGGCTGCTGCTCCGCCGGCAGCGGCTGCGACAGCGCCTGCAGCACCGATTTGAACCAACGCTAATTTCTCTGGAGCCCATGCCATGCAGCCCATCACTCCGCCCGCCGCGCCTCCTGCCAGGACCTACACCGCGACCCTGACGCAGTCGCGCCGCATCACGCCGCCGGCCTCGCGCGAGGAAGTCCGCCACCTGGTGTTCCGCACCGGCGACCTGTCTTTCGATCCCGGCCTGGGCAACCTGATCCGAGTGATGGCCCCGGGGCAGTTCGGCAATCGCAGCCATGCGCGCCTGTACTCGATCATGGACCTGGAGCGGAAGAAGGACGGCACCGAGTTCGCCATCTGCGTGCGCCGCTGCAGCTACATCGACGAGTTCAACGGCGAGGAGTACAAGGGCGTCGCCTCCAATTACCTGTGCGACCTGAAGCCAGACCAGCAGGTAGATTTTGCCGGCCCGGTCGGCTACCCCTTCGTGATTCCGGAGGACAAGACCGCCGACATCCTGATGCTGGGTATGGGTACAGGGATCGCTCCGTTTCGCATCCTGATCCGCCAGATCTACGAGAAGGTCGGTCGCTGGGAGGGCCGGGTGAGGCTGTTCTACGGCGCGAAAAGCCCGCTGGAAATGCTCTACATGAATGACGAGAACAGCGACCTCGCCAACTACTTCGACCAGCCCACCTTCAAGGCCTTCCAGGCCGTCAGCCCGCGTCCGGCATTGGATGCGCCGGTGGCCATCGGCGCGGCGCTGGAACAGAACGCCGCCGAGGTCTGGAACATGCTCCAGCGCGCGAACACTCGGGTCTTCGTCGCCGGCACGGCCAACCTGCTGCCGGCGATCGACCAGGCCATGATCAAGCTCGCCGGCTCCGGCGGCAGCTGGCTGCGTGTCGAGAATGCATTGAAGTCCAGCGGTCGCTGGAGCGAAGTGCTGTACTGAGGATCGCGCTTCCGCTCAACGCGGGACGACCGTGATCCGGCAGTCGACTCCGTTGGGGCAGAGCACGGCCCGCACCAGGCGCTGCGGGCGCCCATCGGCCCACGACCATTCGTAGGGAAAGGAATAGATGCGGATGCTCCAGATTGACCGGGATTCCCGCAACAGGTCGATCTTGCTGCGGTACAGGCGCTCGGCCGACTCGCCCGACATCTGGTGAAGCTCGCGGTGCAGTTGGTCGAGCAGCAGTTCCAGGGCTTCGTCGTCGAGTTCCGGATGGGCCAGGTCGCGGTCGGCGATGCAGCGTATGTAGTGGATCCGCAGCGGCGTGCCGTCCTGCCCGATCCAGCAGTCCAGGCCGATCCGGCCGGCATCCATCGGAGTTTGCGCAAAGCCGGATGTGGTGCCAAGAGCCGCCAGTAGCAGCAGGACTCTCAAACCGGATTTCATAAATGAAAGTCTAGCATTCGACGACCTGCCGACGTCACCCGAGCGGCTCGGCGTCGCGGAATCAGCGCACAGCCTTGGGAAATGGAAAACATCCTCACGGCAATGGGATGTGTTTGAGAATCGTTCCAATTCGCTGATAATCTGAAACCGCTTCCACCCCTGCTTCACACAGAGAGCCAATGAATCCGATACGCAGCATCAAGGGCCTGTTGCTTGTCGCCGGCGCCGTCTTTTCACTGGCCATTTTCGGTACGACGATGGTGGTCGTCTCGGGCATCTACGATCGCTCGGTGCGCGACGATGCGGTCGAGGATGCCTCGGCCTTCGCCGAACTGACCTTCAACGCGATGTTCGAACTGATGAGAACCGGCAGCAGATGGAGGCCTACATCCGCGCCATCCAGAAGTCGGTCGACAACACGCAGCGCCAGATCGACATTTATCGCGGCCCTCGTGTCAGCGCCCTGTTCGGCGAGATCAGCCAGAAGGCTCCGGATGCAGAAATCCTGCGCGCATTCAAGGAGGGCGAGCGGCGCCATACCGAATCCGGCGACACGGTTCGCGTCGTCTATCCCCTGCGGGCGCAGGAAATCTGCCTCAAGTGCCATGTCAATGCCGCTGTCGGCGAGGTGCTGGGGGTGATCGACGTCAGGCAGGACGTCGCCGACAACATCGCGTCGCATCGGGCGCGATTCGCCTGGGCCTTCGCCCCGATCGTGCCGGCAATGCTGATCATCACCTTCCTGATGGTGCTCTACATCCGGCGTCGCCTCGAGGGGCCGATCGAAGCCCTGGCGCAGGACATCCGCGCGGTGAATCGCATTTCGGACCTGCGCGCCATGGAGTCGAACCGTCGCGATCTGGGATTTTCCGAGTTCAACGCGGTGGCCGACGAGGTGCGCCAGCTTACCGAGCGCATCCGCGCCATCGCGGTCGACAAGGACATGCTCGAGTTCGAAATCCGCCTGCTGGAAAAATTCATCCTCACCACCGAGGTGATCAAGGATTGGCGCGAGTATGTCGCCCGGCTGATCATCGATATCGATTCCGTGGTGCCGGCCTACGCCATGTTTTCGGTGTTCCGCATCAGCGACGAGGCCTATGACCTCGAAGTGTTCTGGCGCAGCAGGCCCTCCGAGGCGACCAAGCGCGTTTTCGAACGCTGCCTGCAGAACATGCTCAAGCGCGACGAGAACTTCGAGGTTGGCCTGGCCGTGCGCGTGCGCCACAACATCGCCGACATGACCCAAACCGTGGCTGAGCTGCGCGAGGAGGACATCGAAGTTCAGATCAAGTCGCTGCTGGTGAATTCGCCCAAGATCGGCGGCATCGTCGGCATCGGCATGCAGCCGCAGCACGAGATGGATCCGATGCGCCTGCTGGTCGTGCAGAGCATCCTTGCCACCCTGCTCAACGTGGTCGGCTCGGTCAAGGCCATCGACAAGTACACCAAGGATCTCGAGTACTACGCGACGCGCGATCCGCTGACCAATCTTTACAACCAGCGCGTCTTCTGGGAACTGATCGAAAGCGAAGTGTTGCGCTCCTCGCGCCACGGCAACAAGTTCAGCCTGCTGCTGATCGATGCCGACAACTTCAAGTCGGTCAACGACAGCTATGGTCACGGGGCAGGCGACAGCCTGCTGCAACTGGTGGTGGGCGGAATCAAGGCGGCGATCCGCGACGACGATCTGCTGTCGCGCTATGGCGGCGACGAGTTCGCCGCGATCCTGCCCGAGACCGACATGGCGGCGGCCGAGACGGTGGCGCGGCGCATCCTCGAGGCCGTGGCGGCGGTGAGCATGGCGGCGCCCGACGGCGCGGCGATCACCAGTTCGGTTTCGATCGGCATCGCCACCTATCCGGACCATGCCAAGGCCATGAAGGACCTGTTCCTGTTCGCCGACAACATGATGTACCGGGCCAAGGCCGAGGGCAAGAACCGCGTCATGGTTCCCAGCGAGGAGGACGTGGTCGAGGTCTTCCGCACCCTGGGCGAGAAGAGCATGATGATCCTCAATGCCATCGAGAAGCGCAGCGTGGTGCCCTTCTTCCAGCCGATCATCAATGTCGCCGGCGGACAGGTCGAGGCCATCGAGGTACTGTCGCGCATCCGCCTGGACGACGGCAGCTTCGTCATCGCCGAGGAATACGTGGCCATCGCCGAAAAGATGGGCGTGATGCACAAGCTCGATTTCATCCAGCTGGAAATGACGCTGGAGGCGGTCAGGGACTCGGGCTACGGCGGCCTGCTGTTCATCAACATGTCGCCGCGGGCGCTGGTGCTCAACGATTTCGTCCACGAGACCCGCCGCATCAGCGCCCGTTACGGGATCGAGCCCGGGCGCCTGGTGTTCGAAATCACGGAGCGCGAGACCATCAAGAACATGGCCCTGCTCGAGCGCTTCATTGCCACGCTGCGCAACGAAGGCTTCAAATTGGCAATCGACGATTTCGGTTCCGGCTTCTCGTCCTTCCATTACGTCAAGCGCTTCCCCATCGATTTCCTCAAGATCGAGGGCGAGTTCATCCTCGGCATGAAGCACAGCGAGAAGGACCGGGCGCTGGTGCGAAGCATTGTCGCCCTCAGCCACGACCTGGGCATACGCACCGTGGCCGAGTACGTGGAAGACGAAGCGGTGTTCCAGCAGGTCGTGGCGCAGGGCATCGACCTGGCCCAGGGCTTTCACATCCATCGGCCGAACATTTCCCTGGCCAAGGCGATGCGGGGGCGGACGGGCTAAGTCGGCGCTTCCACGTTCGCGTCCGCGGCGCCGGCTGGCGCGTCGGTCGCTGACTGCAGCCAGCGCAGCAATTCCGCGTAGAACGCCTGCGGCAGGAAGGGCTTGGCGATGTGGGCATTCATGCCGGCAGCAAGGCAGGCTTCGCGGTCCTCGTCGAAAGCGTTGGCTGTCATGGCGACAATGGGGACACGCGCCATGCCGGGCAGAGCGCGGATCGTGCGGGTGGCCTCGAGGCCGTTCATGACCGGCATCTGCATGTCCATCAGGATCAGATCGTAGCCGCCACCGCCCGCCATGGTGACGGCTTCCCGGCCGTCCGCGGCGACGTCGGCGCGCAGTCCGGCATCCTCCAGCAGATACACTGCGACTTCGCGATTCACCGGCTCATCCTCCGCGATCAGCACCCGGCAGCCCGCAAATTCGGCGGCCAGACGCTCACGCGCGGACTCGTGGTCCGCCGGCGCAGCCGTTGCCGCTTTCGCGGTCGCCCGGCGCAGGCGGATCGTCGCCCAGAAAGTGCTGCCTTGTCCTTCGCGGCTGGTCACCCCGGTATCCCCGCCCATCAGGCGCGCAATGCGCCGGGAGATGATCAGGCCGAGTCCGGTTCCGCCATACTTGCGCGTCATCGAGTCGTCGGCCTGGGAAAAGGCGTGGAACAAGCGGGACTGCTGTTCGTCGCTGATGCCGATGCCCTGGTCGCGGACCTCGATGCGCAGCAACAGGCTGCGGCTGTCGCCTTCGACGACATGGGCTCGCACCGCGATCTCGCCGGACTCGGAGAACTTCACGGCGTTGCCGAGGTAGTTGAGCAGAATCTGGCGCAGGCGCATGGCATCGCCGCACAGCCTGGGCGGAATTTCCGCAGCGACTTCGCTGACCAGCTTCAGGCCCTTGGCGCGCGCTGCGTCGTCCTGCATGCGCAGGGCTTCGGCGATGACCTCGGAAAGCGAAAACTCCTTTTCTTCCAGCGTCATGCGCTCGGCCTCGATGCGCGAGATATCTAGGATGTCGTTGATCACGCCGAGCAGGTGGCGCGACGCGTCCATGCTCTTCTCCAGCCAGTCGGCCAGTTGCGGATCGCTCGCCCGGCGCAGCGCGAGGCCGGTCATGCCCATGATGGCGTTCATCGGCGTGCGCAGCTCGTGGCTCATGTTGGCGAGGAACACGCTCTTGGCGCGGTTGGCGGCTTCGGCGGCATCGCGCGCGGTGGCGAGTTCGGCAGTGCGCGAGAACACCAGTTCCTCGAGATGATGGCGATGTTGTTCCAGTTCGGCCTGGGCACGCCGGCGCTCGCTGATGTCGCTGAAGCTGCCGAGAACCCTCAGCGGCTTGCCCTGCGCATCGCGTTCGATGACGCGTCCGCGGTCCTTGACCCAGATCGTCTTTCCCGCGCCATCGATCAGCCTGTGCTCGGAAACGTAGACATCGGTATCTCCGCGCAACATTGCATCGAGCCTGCGGAGCACGCTTTCCCTGTCCTTCGGGTGGACGAGGGTGGAAAATGCCTCCACGGTCCCGGGGAATTCTCCGGCCACCAGGCCCAGCGTCTTGTACCACTGCGGATTGTGCAGCACCTGTCCGCTCGCCACGTTCCAATCCCAGACGCCCTCCTGGGTGATGCTCATGACCTCGCGCAAGCGGCGTTCGTTCTCCGCGACGATCTCCTGGCCCTTCAGGATATCCGTGATGTCCTGGGCGATGATCAGTATCTGGTTTCTGCCATCGCTGTCCTTGAACGGCTTCTTGATCGAGCGGAAGTGGCGGATTTCGCCGGTGATCGCGTCGCGGCTGTCCTCGAAGACGACTTCGGTCTTGCCCCTGTCCATGATTGCCAGCACGTTCTGGCGGAAGAACTCGGCCATTTCCGCGGGTACGCCGAAGTCGCCGTCGTGCTTGCCGACCATGGCCTCCGGCGTGGTGTTGTACAGTCGGGCCACGGACTTGTTGCAGAGCAGGAAGTTGCCGCGGAAATCCTTGAGGATCACTGGGTCCGGAATCTCGTCGAGGATGGTACGCACGAGGTCGTCGCTTTCGCGCAAAGCCTTCTCGGCCAGTTTGCGTTCGGTGATGTCGGCGACGTGGGCCAGGATGCATTTTTCCTTGCCCATCTCGGCCAGTTCCGCGGAAAGGCTGATTCGCCGAAGCTCGCCGTTCCTGTGCCGCCAGACGGTCTCGTAATCGACCACGCGGCCGTCGCGCAGCAGGAGGGCCAGCCACTCGCTGCGCGCTTCCTTGCTCGGCCAGAGCCCGACGTCCAGCGAGCTGCGACCCAGCAGTGCCTCGCGTTTCCAGCCGAAATAGCGTTCGTAATTGCGATTGGCCTCGATGAAGCAGCCATCTGCGACGCGGGCGATCGATGCGGCCAGCGGGCTGGAACGAAAGGCGACGGAGAAACGCTCTTCGGAAAGGCGCAGGGATTCCTCGGCGGCGACGCGATCGGTGATGTCCTGCGCGATGCCGACGGCGCTGCGCGGCAGGCCGTCCGGATCCCGCCGGAATTCTGCCTTTTGCCGCACCCAGCGGATGGCCTTGGCGACCATGATGCGATGCGCGTGGTCGAAGGGCGCGCCGGCCAGGGCCTCCTGCCATCGGGCCTGCAGTTCCTGGCGATC
This sequence comes from Sulfuritalea sp., assembly GCA_022843505.1. Lineage (GTDB taxonomy): Bacteria > Pseudomonadota > Gammaproteobacteria > Burkholderiales > Rhodocyclaceae > Sulfuritalea. Next base: position 4,037 of record JALHNN010000028.1, on the reverse strand, counting down.
GTCGGGATGGACGCGTGACAGGTAGGTGTCGTAACTGCCGGTGGTCCCGGGCGGCAGCCCGAAGATCCGGCAGGTTTCGGCCGAAAGCTGCATCGTGTCGTGGGCGATGTCGTAGGCCCAGCTGCCGACCATCGCCACGGCCTGGGCCTGGTCCAAATCCGCCTTGCTGGCTTCGAGATCGGCGCTGCGGCGCGCGAGGTCGCGGCCGGTGCGGTGTAGCTCCTGCAAACGTTCCTGGTATGCGCGCGCGAGAAACAGGATCAGGGCCGTTGCCATGGCCAGGATGATGATCTGGAGGATGCCCTGTTGCAGAGGCGAGCTGGGCAGCGGCGCGGGCAGCAACTGCGCGGACTCTGCCGCCACGAACGCGCAGATCGTGGCGCCGGTAATGATGGCGGTTACCAGCGCAGCGCGACGTCCGAGCAGCCAGCCGGCGAAGATGACGATCACGGGGAAGACGATGATGACCGGCCCCCTGACGCCGCCGGTGAAGGCGGCGATAGTCGCCGTAGTTGTCCAGGAGCCGATCACCAGAATGTAGATCGTGAGCCGGTGCCAGCCGCGCGCCAGGCAGAACCAGGCCACCAGCGCGGTCGCCACCAGCAGCGCCTGCGCGCCGATACGCATCGACTGCTCGGGGGCAAAGACCTTGGTCACCAGCAGCGATGCTCCTGCGCCGAACAGCAGCACACTGACGGCGAAGCGCATGAAGGCATAGGTCGGCGCCCAGGACCGTGGCGGGTCGATATCCTTTTCCGGTGGCAGGCTAGGCGGCGACGTCGACACGATTGCGTCCTCCCGATTTCGCGGCATACAGTGCCGCATCCGCGCGGCCGACGAACGCGGCAGGCGCCTCGCCACGCTGGTGGCAGGCAAGCCCCAAGGAGATCGTGACGTTCGCGATCTCACCGTTGTCGGTCGTGCGCTTGATGCGGCAACGTTCGACGATGCCACGGATTCTGTCGGCCAGCAGTCGCGCGCCTTCGAGCGGGGTATCGGGCAGCAGCACGGCAAACTCTTCGCCACCGTGGCGCGCGGCGGTGTCCTTGCCCTTGATGTTGTCGCGGAGTATCTGTGCGACTGCCTTCAGCACCTTGTCGCCGAACAGGTGGCCGAAGCTGTCGTTGATCCGCTTGAAATGGTCGATGTCGGCGATCAGGAGGCTGGGGCCGCGATCGCCGGATTCGGCGTCGGCCAGGCAGGCGGCGAGTTCGATGTCGAAGCCGCGCCGGTTCGTCAACCCGGTGAGGCCGTCGGTGCGCGCTTCGGTGCGTGCCTTGATGACTTCGCTCCGCAATTGCTCGATTTCGCTCCTGCTGTCGTCGAGGCGCGCCTTCAGCAGGGTGATGGAGCCCTGCATGTCGCGGGTGAGCTCGAGTATGGCTTGGACACCCGGGCTTCGGCTTGCCGCTGCCGGGGCAAGCTCATCGCACCACTTTCCCAGGGCATCGCCGAAGCGGCCTGCCCGGTCGCCTGCCTGCTCGGCCGACGAAGTGACGTCGGCCATGACTTTCTGGAAGCCGGCGCTGATCTGTCGCGCCAGATCCTCGTCGATCTCGGCAACATGCTCGTGATAGAGCTCGTAGGTGGTTTTTTCATCGAGTGCTTTGCCGGCCTTCAAATACTCGTCGAGACGGGCACTCAGGGCCGCATTGCGGCCGGCGACGTGGTCGTACCAGATGGCGTAGCTGACCGGATGCATTGCCGCATCCTGCTTTGCCATCAGGGCCAGGGCCAGCCTCAGGTATTCAGCGCTCTTTTCGGCGCCATCGCTGTACTTCATTGACTCCCCAAAGTTCCCTTCGGGCTGCGGGAGAAAAGCCCGATGTCAAGGGAGATTCTATACCGACGTCCTGAAACCGATGCCGTGTGTGTTGCGGAACCGCCCCGGCCCTATTCGAACCAGCGGAGCTTGTCGCGCAGGGTGACGACTTCGCCGACGATGATCAGCGTCGGCGCGCGCAGGTTGGCGTCTTCCGCCAGCTTGGGCAGGGTGTCCAGCGTGCCGGTGACGGTGCGCTGGCTGGGGCGGGTGCCGTGCTGGACGATGGCTGCCGGCCAGTCGGCGGGGAGTCCGTGCTCCATCAGCTTGCCGCAGAGGTGGGACAGCCCGGAGAGGCCCATGTAGATCACCACGGTCTGGCGGCGGCGGGCGAGCCCGGGCCAGTCCAGGTTCATGCTGCCGTCCTTGAGGTGGCCGGTGACGAAGACGCAGGCCTGGGCGTGGTTGCGGTGGGTCAGGGGGATGCCGGCATAGGTGGCGACGCCGGCGGCGGCGGTGATGCCCGGCACCACTTCGAAATGCACGCCGTCGGCCTGCAGGGTTTCGACTTCCTCGCCGCCGCGGCCGAAGATGTAGGGGTCGCCGCCCTTCAGCCGCACCACGCGCTTGCCGGTCTTCGCCAGCCGCACCAGCAGTTCGTTGATCTGTTCCTGCGGCAGGGAATGGTTGCCGCGTTCCTTGCCGGCATACATCAGTTCCGCATCGGGCCTTGCCAGCGCCAGCACTTCCTGGGAGACGAGGTTGTCATAGACCAGGACGTCCGCTTCGCCGATCAGGCGCGCCGCCTTGAGGGTCAGCAGTTCGGGATCGCCGGGGCCGGCGCCGACGAGGTAGACCCAGCCAGGTTGTGCGGGAACGGGTTTCATGGGCGAGATGCTAGCGCAGGGAGGGGGCGGCAAAATTGATCAGGAACAACCGCCGCCGCAACTCTAGCTCCGGCCGCTATGCTTAACGTCGATAACGCCGACGTTAGCCTTCGCTGAAACTTCGTTTTCGCAGCCGCCGGAGCCCGGTGGCGTGGCGCAGCCGCCGCGGAAGATGAACTGGAACTCGCCGGGCTGGACCTCGGCGAAATCCAGGGTGGTGTTTTCCAGCAGCGGCAGGCTGCGCGGCGAGATCAGCACCGTCACGCCGGGCCCGGCGATCAGCGTGTCGTCCTCGCGTTCGTCGTCGAAGCCCATGCCATAGACGAGCTCGCCATCCTTCTCGTCGATCTTGGCCGCCACGCGCAGCATGGGCGGGCCGGCGGATTCGGCGGCGGCGGCGCGCGCGATCTGCTCGGCCGCGAGGGGGGTCAAAGTGAACATGCGGGCACTTCCTTGATGTCGGGATTCTTGCAGTTGCGCACGTACTGGACGAACTTCGCCGGCCAGTCGCAGCCGGCGGTCGCGCGCAGATGGCTATAGGAGGCGAGCGTCCGGTGCACAAGGATGCCGTCGTGCCTGCCATCGACGCCATGGCCGCGGCGCATGGCGTAGGCGTAGCGGGTGTCGGCGGGCAGGTTGGCGATGTCGGAGTAATGAAACTCGTGGCCATGGAGTTCGGCCCCGGCGTGGGTCGCGCCGCGGGCGCGCCACGGATGCGCGGCATTGCTCTCGAGGATGACGTAGCCCCGTCCGACGGGCCGGGCGTGCATGCGGATGTCGCCGGGGATGACGCCGACCATTTCCGCCTGCCGGCCCTTCCATTCGATGCCGCGTGCCAGGTACATGAGTCCGCCGCACTCGGCGTAAGTGGGCAGTCCGCCTTCGATCGCCTGGCGGATGCTGGCGCGCATCGGGCGGTTGGCCTCCAGCCCGTCGAGGAAGCACTCGGGAAAGCCGCCACCGATCAGCAGGCCGTCGCAGGGCGGCAGCGCGGGGTCGCGCAGGGTGTCGAAGAACACGGCTTCGGCGCCAGCCGCCGCCAGCGCCTCGAGGTCGTCGGCGTAATAGAAGCCGAAGGCGGCGTCACGGGCGATGGCGATGCGCACCGGCGCGCCGCGGACCGGGGCCTGCGGCGGCGGTGGCTTGAGCGCCTCGTCGCTGTGGCTGATCGCCAGCAGGCGATCGAGGTCGACCTGGGCGGCGATGCGGGCGCCGATCGCGGTGACGTGGCGCTCGGCCTCGGCGGTCTCGTTGGCCGGCATCAGGCCGAGGTGGCGCTCCACCAGCGCCAGTTCGGCATCTTCCTGCACCGCGCCGAGCACCGGCACGTCGGTGTAGTGCTCGATCACGGCGCGCAGCTTGGCTTCGTGGCGGCGGCCGCCGAGGCG
>JALHNN010000027.1:11159-13237 GCA_022843505.1 Sulfuritalea sp. | reverse complement strand
GCAAGAGAAACAGAATGAGTCGCTGTGACGACGGAGCGAAATGAGGCATCTGCCAATCCTCCGCGAGGTGGCGAGGCGGAAAGTCGCGACGTATGCGGCGCGCCGATTCCGGCGGGCTCTGCACAGCTACTATCGGATTCCGAAGGAGAAAGGGAGCGGGCCGCGCTCGCCCAAGCTAGGAAATCGCCCTACAGCCGCGGGTGGAGCACGCGATGCAGCATATCCCGCAAAGGATTTAGACCTTGAACCATTTTGTTAAGCCCTGGGTGCGCCAAAACTTTGGCAATGTAGAGGTCTGGACCGCGGGCCAGACAGGTGCCTTGGGACCGATCGTGGACATTTTCGGTGAGTCGCCAGATCCAAGCATCATGACTGAGAGACTGGCAAAGGTAGTTGAGACCTGGCCGGGCCATTTTGCAGTGGCAGCTAGCGACGGAAATGCTGCGATAGCGGTCACCGACCGCGTCCGCAGCTATCCCGTCTTCTACATGCGACGTGCCGGCGTAACCACCTTGTCGAACGATCCAATAAACGCCGTTCCCCGTGATGCTCTCGAACTCGATCCGGCCGCTTGCGTGGAGTTGAGGCTAGCCAACTACGTTACCGGCCAGCGAACATTGTTCCGTGATCTCTGCCAAGTGGAGGCGGGACATGTGGTTGGCTTCGACTTGCGCAACGGCGCGCGCGTTTGCGTCAAGTACAATTCGTTTTCGGCCCGCGAGCTTGCGGATTGCCCTGAGGACGAACTGCTCGAACGCCACGACTCGGCACTTAACGCAACCTTCGAAAGAGTCGTCACCGAGGCAAACGGCAGACCGATCTGGGTAACCTTGTCGTCCGGCCTGGATTCACGCCTCGTACTGGCGAAATTGAAGGCCTTGGGTTATGAAAATTTGCATTGCGTTTCCTATGGGCCGCCAGGAAATGACGACGCCCGTGGTGCCGCCGAAATCGCCGCTGAGATCGGCGTGCCGTGGACGTTTGTGCCCTATGCGGCGAGGGCTGTGAGGGCCTTCTACCACTCCAAGGAGCGAAGCGAATATTGGAAGTTTGCCTCCGGCGGAGCCTCGGTCCCTTTCATGGTCGACGAGATTGCCATGCATCAGCTGGTGCGCGACGGCAGGATAAAATCGCCGGGCGAAACCATCCTGATCAACGGCCAATCCGGGGATTTCACCTCAGGAGGCCATCTCACCGGGAAGCACCTCGATCCTCTCGACCCGGAGCGAAGCTATCCGCTCAAGCTGATCGTCAATGCAATCATGACCAAACATTTCAGTCAGCGCACGAGGTCTGGCGCCGACAATCTTCATATTGATGCGAAAATCCGCGAAAAGCTCGGTGTGAAAGACGGGCAATACACGGGCCAAGAGCTGGCCCAGCTTTATGAGACATGGGAATCCGACGAACGGCAGGCCAAGTACGTTGTGAATGGCCAGCGTTCCTATGACTTTCTTGGATTAGGGTGGCGCCTGCCGTTGTGGGACAAGGAGCTCTTCGACTTTTGGCGCAGCGTCCCATATCATTACAAGCTGCATCAGCGTCTCTATAGAACCTACCTGGACCGGCACAACTTCATGGGTCTCTTCCGCGATCGGAAGTACCGAGTCGATCGCTACCATGGGCTGGGCCGCGTGATCTACCCGATTGCTCGTGGGGCAGGCTTGATAGGAGGTACGGGGGCCAAGAAGAGTCTCTATCGCATCGGCGCCTACTTTGGCAAGTATGCGAATCATTATCAGCCTTTCGGCTTCTGGCGGCACTTACGCGAACTGGACAACACACATACGCCACTGACCCGCTACGCGGACCAATTGATCGCCGAACTCGGACAAAAGTCAGAAGGGGCATGACTTGACATCAAGACTACGTGAGGCGCTGCGGAACACTCCGGTGGCGACCGCATACAGGTTCTTTCGTTACACGCTGCCGGATCTGGTCGGACCGCGATTCCTCGGCACAATACGCCGGGGGCGCTATGGCAAGGCCTTTTCCTACCCTGTGCGTCTGCTGGCGGGTGCAATTTCGCGCCGTCCACGCAAGGTGATCATCGACCTTGTCTCGGTTTGCAACCTGCG
>JALHNN010000027.1:2836-11149 GCA_022843505.1 Sulfuritalea sp. | reverse complement strand
CGGACATCGCGATCGGTGTTACCCAGAAGAAGCACATCGACCTGGGCCAACTCAAGCGTATCGTCGACGATCTCGAATTCCAGGTGACCGACGTCGCGCTGGTGTACTCCGGAGAGCCGCTATTGCATCCCGAGTTTGCGGAGATCGTCAATTACGCCGCGCCGCGCTTCTATCTTTCGACGATTTCCAATGGAACGGTACTCAAAGGAGGTCGCCTAAAAGCGCTTGCAGGCGACATCGACTACCTGCAGTTTTCCGTTGATGGCTTGTCCAAGGAGAGTTTCGAGAAATATCGCGTCGGCGCAAGCTACGATCGGGTGATGGAGAACATCGATACGCTTCTTGAGGCGAAGGCGGTGCGAAGAACAGGCCTTCCTGTCGTCAAGATTTCCTTTCTTGTTAACTCCTACAACGAGCACGAGGTGGAATCTGCGAGGAAGTACTGGGGGAGCAAGGATGGCGTTGACTTCTTTTTCGACAAACCGATCAATCTGAACATCCACCGTCGCTCCGACGGGAAAAAGGAGCATGACTTTATTCACTGGTTGCCGAAGAAGAGCGAAAACTCGCTCTACAAGAGTGCCGAAGGCGAAGCGCTGGAACTCAAGGAACGCCGTGGCCGGTGCAAGAGCGTGGATACTCCCGTGATCCGTGGTGACGGAGAGGTGCTGATGTGTTGTCATGACCTCAACAACTCGGTCAAGGTGGGAAACATCAATACCCGATCGACCAAGGAGATTCTGGCGTCGGAGCACTACAAGCAGATTCACGCCAAGGGAGGGCGACGTGAATTCGACATCTGCAGGATCTGTGGGAAATAGACTCTTCACGGCGGCATACAAGCGTGTGCGGCGGATTGCGAAGCGACTGCGCTGCTATTACTACTTCGGCAATTCCCGCTCTCTGGTGCACGGACCCATCCGAGTGGGAAAACGGGCCAACATCCAGATTGGCGCGAACTGCTCAATCAATCAGGGTGTTCTGATCCAGGGGCACACTTCAGTTCGGATAGGTGACGGGGTCGTGCTTTCGCCGAATGTGATGATTCTCGACGCCGGACTGGATTTCGATTCCTTGCGACAGCATGGAGAGCGAATCCACCGTGGCAAGCCGGTCGAAATAGGCAGTCGCTGCTGGATCGGAGCCGGCGCAATCATCCTTCCCGGAGTGACGCTGGGACCAAGTGTGATGGTTGGGGCAGGCAGCGTGGTCACGCGGTCTTACCCGGCCAATTCGGTCGTCGGCGGAAACCCTGCCGTATTGCTGAGGAGTTTGGATGAGTCCACTTGATTTCACGCGCGGCCTTGACGTGCTGGTACTAGCACCACATACGGATGACGGCGAACTGGGATGTGGGGGAACGATTGCGAGGCTTGTGGAACAAGGCTCGAATGTTACTTATGTCGCGTTCTCCACGGCGGACAAGTCCCTGCCCAATGGGCTGCCAAAGGGCACGCTGCGCAAGGAAGTGATGAATGCAACCTCGGCTCTCGGCATTAGTGCTGCAAATGTGATTGCTTACGAATACGAGGTGCGAAAACTCAACTATGTCCGCCAGGACATCCTAGAGCACCTGATTGAGATCCGACAGCAGCGGCCGACGGACATCGTGCTGATGCCCTCGCTGAATGACTTGCACCAGGATCATTCGACCGTGGCGGCTGAGGGTCTGCGGGCGTTCAAGAACAGGACTATCCTCGGGTACGAACTGATCTGGAACAATTTATCGTTCAACACCACCTGCTTCGTCAGGCTTGAGGAACGCCATGTTCGGCGCAAGGCCGATGCCCTGATGGAATATCGCTCGCAAGCTGGAAAGGCCTACATGTCGGAGCGGTTCGTCTATTCGCTGGCGCACGCGCGCGGCGTGCAGATCGGCTGCGAGTTTGCGGAATGCTTCGAGGTTATTCGGTACATCGTCTGAAATATCAATCTGCATGTAGCGCAGAATGACCGGGCCATTCCTCGCGGTTTTGCCGAGCTTCGCCGGCGGCGGTGCCGAGCGCGTCACTCTGGCGATGATCAATTCGCTTGCCGAGCGAGGCATTGCCTGTCATCTGGCGGTCTTTGACTCGACGGGGCCGTTTCGGATCAGTCTGTCGGCCCAGGTGGGGTTGCATGATCTCGATAGCAGGAGACTGCGCAATTCTTTTGGCCCGCTGCTTGGCCTGATCTGGAAGTTGCGTCCCACTGTCGTGTATTCGACCTTCGGCTACGTAAATCTGTTGTTGCTGGCAATTCGCTGGCTGTTTCCGAAGGGAGTCAGGCTATGGATCCGAGAAGCGAATCTGCCGTCGCTTAGCTTGCCGAACACTCGGTCGCCTCGCCTTACCAGGCTCGGATACTGGCTGCTATATCGTTTTGCCGACCTAGTGATTTGTTCGTCGCAGCGCATGCGCGCGGAACTGGCGTCGTATCTTGGCGCTGCGGCATACCGGGCAAGGGTCTTGCCGAATCCGGTTACTACCGGGAGGCGACACACGATTGAAGGACAGTTGATCGATACGAGTCCCAATGAGGTGGTGTTCCTGGCTTGCGGCAGACTGACATACCAGAAGGGGTTCGATCGACTGATTGACATGTTCGCGACACTCGATCCGCGGAACCAGCGCCTGTGGATTCTCGGAGATGGGCCTCTGCGTGAAGAACTGGAGGAGAGAGCCAAGACACGGGGGGTTGCGGATCGGGTGCGGTTCCTCGGCTTTCAGGCCTCGCCGGAGGCGTATTTCCTGGCGGCGGAGGTCCTGTTGATGCCTTCGCGTTGGGAAGGCATGCCGAACGTCGCCCTGGAGGCACTGGCATACGGACTGCCGGTAATCGCGACGCCGGAATGCGGCGGCCTGGTGGAGTTGGCGGAAACCCTGCCTCCTGGCGTGGTCGTGATAGCGTCAGCAGAAGCCGGCTTTGCGACAGCGATGGCCGAGGTAAAGCCGAGCCAACGTGGTGAGGGGCGCCGCAGCTTGGTGCCCGACCAGCACCGGCTCGAATCGGTTGTAGATATCTTGCAGGCGTGGCTGAATGCCGGAACTGCCTGAGGAACGGCCTGCAGTTCTGCATGTGATCACGGGCCTGGGTACCGGCGGGGCCGAAGTGATGTTGTGCAAGGTACTGCAGGAAACCCGCGGCGAACTGCGATCCGGAGTCGTTTCCCTGATGGATAGGGGACCGCTGGCCGATACAATCGAAGCGCTAGGCGTTCCCGTGAGCTTTGCCGGAATGGGGCGCGGTACTTTGCCAACGCCAGCCGTGGTGCGAAACATCGTCCTTGCCGCCAAGCGCTTTGCGCCGACCCACATCCAAGGCTGGATGTACCACGGAAACTTGGCAGCCAGCCTGATGGCGGGCTTGGTCCAGCCGAGGCCAAGGCTGATCTGGAATGTTCGCCAGACCTTGTACTCGCTACGCAACGAGTCAAGACTCACTGCGGCGCTGATCAGGATCAGCTCCCTGCTTTCCCGCCATCCCGACACGATCATCTACAACTCGCGCCTTAGCGCGGACCAGCATGAGCGGATCGGGTTTTTTCCCGGGCGACGGACGGTGATTCCCAACGGTTTCGACCTCGAAATCTTTCGCCCCGATCCGCAGGCGAGGGACCGCATGCGTAGGGAATTGGGGCTTAGACCAGCAAGCATCGTCATCGGGCAGATCGCTCGGCTTCACCCGATGAAGGGCCACTTCGTGATGCTAAAAGCCGGGGCGAGAATCGTGGAGCGTACGGCTAATGCCCAGCTGTTGTTTGCCGGTGCCGGAATGTCTTCTGACAACCCGGAGTTGATGAGCGCCCTGGATCGGTTCGGACTGCGCGGCAAGGTACACCTGCTTGGCGAACGTTCCGATGTCAGCTCGCTCTTGCAGGCCATTGACATCGCAGTGCTGCCGTCGCTTTGGGGCGACGCGTTTCCCAACGCAATCGGAGAAGCGATGGCCGCCGGCGTGCCCTGTGTGGTTTCGGATATCGGCGATGCTGGCACCTTGGTTGGGAATTGCGGGCGAGTGGTACCGCCGGGCGATGTCGTTGCGCTATCTGACGCCATTTGCGAGTTGATCGACGCCGGGCCGGATGTGCTTGCCCGGCTGGCGGAGGCTTCGCGGCGCCGAATCGCGGAGCACTTTTCACTGCCGGCAATCGGGCTGCAATATCGGCAGCTCTACGTCGGCGGCTGATGCGATGTGCGGCTTCGGCGGTTTCCTTGGTTCAGGATGCGAGCGCAACGCCGGACTGGATACGCTCGGCCGCATGGCCGCGGCGATGGTGCGGCGTGGCCCGGACGAAGAGGGCTGCTGGCTAGGCGAGGATGGCGTGATCGGACTGGCGCATCGGCGACTGTCCGTGGTGGGCCTTGGAGCCCAGGGACGGCAGCCGATGACTTCGGTATCCGGACGTTTTGTCATCGCCTACAACGGGGAGATCTACAACCATCCTGAGTTGCGGCGCAAACTCGAGGGCTTTTGCAGCCATTTTGTCGGCAGCTCGGATACCGAGGTGCTACTCGCTGCCGTTGAGGCTTGGGGACTCGAGGTGACGCTGGGCCGTTGCGTAGGCATGTTCGCCTTCGCGCTATGGGATCGCGCCGAGCGCAGCCTGTATCTTTGCCGCGATCGTTTCGGCGAAAAGCCTCTCTATTACGGCTGGCAGGGCGACAGCTTCCTGTTTGCTTCTGACCTGGCGGCGCTACGCGCTCATCCCGGCTTTCGCGGCGGCATCGATCGTGCGGCGCTCGCGCTTCTTGCCGCGCGCAACTGCATCCCGGCGCCGCTAACCATCCATCCGGGAATCGCCAAGCTCGAGCCAGGGACGGTCGTGACGCTGAGCAGGCGCAACGGACACTGGCAGCAGTCGAGGCTGGCCTACTGGTCGACAGTCGAGGCGGCGACGCGGGCGGCGGCGGAGCCGTTCCGCGGTAGCGAGCCGGAGGCCGTCGCAATAGCTCACGACCTGCTGCGCGAATCAGTGCGCAACCAGATGGTTGCCGAGGTGCCGCTGGGCGCCTTTCTCTCCGGTGGCATCGACTCCTCGACTATCGTCGCGTTGATGCAGTCGGTAGCCGCAGTGCCGGTACGCAGCTTCACGATAGGGTTCGCCGATTCCTCCTATGACGAATCCGCTCATGCCGCGCGCGTGGCCGCCCACCTCGGCACTGCGCACAGCGAGTGCCGGCTGGAGGCTGCGGATGCGCTGGCGCTGATACCGCAGTTGCCGACCTATTACAGCGAACCGTTCGCCGACGCCTCGCAACTGCCGACAATCCTGGTATCGCGAGTGGCGCGCGGGGATGTGACAGTGGCACTTTCCGGTGATGGTGGCGACGAGATCTTTGGCGGTTACAACCGCTATATTTGGACCGAGCCGCTCTGGCGTCGGCTGGGGTGCTTGCCTGATTGGATACGCAAACTGCTGGGCCAGACGCTGTTGGCGGCCTCTCCGTCGACCTGGGACGCGGTGCTTGGGCGTCTGATAGCGGTTCGCCAGCCGGGGGAAAAACTTCACAAGCTCGCCACCCTTCTGACCGCTGATAGCCCACGCGATGCCTATCGGCGGATTGCGAGTTTCTGGGGCGGCGGCAACCCGGTACTCGGAGCCACGTCGGCGGAACTCCCCTTTCAGCGAGGCGGTGATCCCTGGAGCGGAAGGCACAGTTTTACCGAGTCAATGATGCTGGCCGATACGGTAAACTACCTTCCTGACGACATTCTGGTCAAAATCGACCGGGCGGCCATGGGCGTGAGCCTTGAGACGAGAGCGCCTTTTCTGGACCACCGATTGTTTGAGTTCCTTTGGTCCCTGCCGCTTGCCTATCGTATCGGACCGCGCGGTGGCAAGCAGATTCTGCGTGACATCCTTGACCGTTACGTACCGCGTAAGCTTGTCGAGCGTCCCAAGTCGGGATTTGCCTTGCCGATTCACGATTGGCTTCGGGGGCCGTTGCGGGACTGGGGCGAAAGCCTTCTCGACGAATCGCGCTTGCGGCGGGAGGGATATTTTGACCCGGTAACCGTTCGACAGGCATGGGGCGAGCACTTGAGCGGACGGCGCAATCGGCAGTACGAACTTTGGAGCATCCTGATGTTCCAATCGTGGCAGGAGGCATGGCAGCGATGAATGACGGCTTTGACGAATATCGGCACCTGCGGGCACCTGTGCACGGGTGCGGCGCATGAGCTGGTTTGGCGACATTCGCAAACAGCTGCGCTTCCGTCGCAAGCAACGCGCCGCTGCGCGCCGTCCGCTGACGGCCGCGACACCCTACTTTGTCTGCAACATCGAGTTGACCAACAACTGCCCGATGAAATGCGTGATGTGCCCTCGGACCAAGCACATGTCACGAGACATCGGTTATATGGATCTCGACGTCTTCCGCAAGATCATCGACGAAATGGTGGTGGACAACCCCCAGCACCTCTCGGGCAAATTGGTCGCGCTGCATCACTTCGGTGAAAGCCTGATGCACCGGGAGGTGGATCAGTTCATCGCTTATGCCGAAGCCAAGGGAGTCAGCACCGTTCTTTCGGTCAATCCGATCACGTTCACCGACCGGGTCATAGATCAGTTGCTGGATTCCGCGCCGGCTCAGCTCTTCATTTCGCTCGACGGACATGACGACAAGTCCTTCTTCGCCATCCGCGGTGTCGAGGACGCCTGGGAACGCTCCCGCGAAAAGCTGTTCAAGTATTTAGAGCGCAAGCGTGAGCGGGGCGTGAAGACCCGCATAGTCGTCAACATGATCGACTTCAAGCTCAACAAAAACAGCATCGAGCAATTGCAGGACTATTGGGAGAAAGTGCCCGGTGTAGACGAGTTCTGTGCCAAGAGTTTCGGTACCTGGATCGGCGACGCGCAGGAGATCAACGAGCTCAAGGACGGGCAGCTCAATGTACTGAAGAAGCAGGATGCGCGCAAATCCTACGTTTCCTGCAACCGTCCGTGGGAAACACTGACGGTGACCTGGGACGGCGATGTCGTGCCCTGCTGTTATGACTATGACAAGAAAGAGCCCTTGGGTAACGTACGCGACCAGACACTGAAGGCGATCTGGAACGGCGAGCCGATGCGCCGCCTGCGCGAGCAATTCGTCACCGGTCGCATCGAGACCGCTTTATGTCGCGACTGCGAGGAACTCAGAACGATCTTGTGATACCGTCCTGCGCCGGACGGGGTGATACTCGACAACCTTCGGAAGCGAACCCATGACAGAGTCAATTGCATCGGCAGGCCGCGATCCCGCGGACAAGCCAGCCAATCGTAGCAGCGACAGGGTCTTTGGCATGTTCTTCGCGCTACTGGCCTTGATCCTGGGTGTCTGGCCGATGGCTTTTGGCGGGCACCCAATACATGCCTTGGTCGGTATTGGATTGCTGCTGCTGGTTGTCGCTGCAGTCATGCCGAAGCTGCTCAGGCCCTTCAACCGGCTCTGGTTCGAGTTTGGCCTCTTGCTGCACAAGCTGATCAGTCCGCTGGTGCTGGGCCTGATTTACCTGACGAGCGTGGTGCCCGTCGGTTTGCTGATGCGAATGTTCGGCAAGGATCCTTTGCGGCGCCGGTTTGAGCCCGGATTGCAAACTTACTGGATCTCCCGCGATCCGCCAGGGCCGCAGGCCGACAGCCTGCCGAGGCAGTTTTAAGTTATCTGGAGTCTCCGAATGAGTTTCGTCACTGAACTGTTGGCCTTTCTCAAAGCGCGCAAGAAATACTGGCTGGTGCCGGTGCTGGTCATGCTTGCGATTTTTGGGGGCCTTGTATTGCTGACCCAAGGTTCGGTTGTAGCGCCCTTCATCTACACCTTGTTCTGACTCCGACGAAACAATGCGAATTCTCGGCCTGTCGGCGCTCTATCACGACAGCGCGGCCGCGCTGATCGATGACGGCCGGATAGTCGCTGCTGCCCAGGAGGAGCGCTTTTCGCGCAAAAAGCACGATGCCGGTTTTCCAAAGAATGCGATCCGCTTCTGCCTCGAGTTTTCCGGATGCAGCCTTGATGATGTGGATCGAGTCGTTTTTTACGACAAGCCCTTTCTTAAGTTCGAGCGATTGCTGGAAACCTATCTGGCGTTTGCCCCACGCGGATTTCAGTCATTCCGCACGGCAATGCCAGTTTGGCTGAAGGAAAAACTTTTCCAGAAAGACCTGCTGCTGCGCGAACTGAAATCCATCGACCCGAACTTCGATGGTGGTCGCCTGTTGTTTGCCGAACACCACCAGAGCCATGCGGCGTCAGCCTTTTTTGCTTCTCCCTTCGACGAGGCGGTGGTACTTACGATGGATGGCGTCGGCGAGTGGGCTACCACGTCCGCTGCCATCGGCAAGGGAAACAG
>JALHNN010000027.1:0-2826 GCA_022843505.1 Sulfuritalea sp. | reverse complement strand
CGAGGTGGTCAAGGAGATCCACTTCCCGCATTCGCTGGGCCTGCTGTATTCGGCGTTCACCTACTACACGGGTTTTCGGGTGAATTCCGGCGAATACAAGCTGATGGGGCTTGCACCTTATGGTACGCCGAGATTTGCCAGGCTGATCCGCGAGCACCTAATCGATGTCAAGGATGACGGCAGCTTCCGCTTGAATCAGGATTACTTCGACTATGCCACCGGATTGCGCATGACCAATCGGCGCTTTGACGAGCTCTTTGGGCGACCTGCGCGGCATCCGGATGTTGATCCGCTCGAACAGTTCCATATGGACATCGCGGCATCGATTCAGGAGGTTACCGAGGAGGTTGTGCTGCGTCTGTGTCGGGCGCTGGCGAGTGAAACGGGCCAGCGCAATCTTTGCCTTGCCGGCGGAGTGGCGCTGAACTGCGTCGCCAACGGCAAGATATTGCGTGATGGCGCCTTCGAGAATATCTGGATCCAGCCTGCTGCCGGAGACGCGGGTGGGGCATTGGGTGCCGCGCTGGCGGCTTACTATGCCGATGGCAGTGCACCTCGCCAGACACCCCCGGGCGGGCGCGATGCCATGCAGGGAAGCTATCTCGGTCCGGCCTACGAACAGGGGGAAATCGAACGCCGTCTACTGGCTGCTGGCGCCCGGTATGAGGCTCTAGAGGACAAGGTCCTGATCGAGCGAACGGTGGATGCCTTGGTCGCTGGTAAGGCGGTCGGCTGGTTCCAGGGCCGCATGGAGTTCGGTCCGCGCGCGCTCGGCGGACGGTCGATTCTTGGCGATCCACGCTCGCCGACGATGCAGAAGACACTCAATCTGAAGATCAAGTTTCGCGAGTCATTTCGCCCGTTCGCGCCGTCGGTACTGCGGGAGGATGTGGCGCGGTGGTTCGATCTCGACGGCGATAGCCCCTACATGCTGCTGGTCGCGGAGGTTCGGCGTGATCACAGGCGGGACATGACGGCTGAGGAAGTCGCCATGTTTGGGATCGACAAGCTGAACGTCGCCCGGTCCGACGTTCCCGCCATCACCCATGTCGACTATTCCGCACGGATACAGACTGTTCATGCCGACACCAATCCTCGGTACCACGCGCTGCTGACGGCGTTCAAGCAGCGCACCGGCTGCCCCGTGCTGGTGAACACGAGTTTCAACGTGCGCGGCGAACCCATTGTATGTACTCCGGAAGATGCATTCCGTTGCCTGATGGGAACCGGAATGGAAGCCCTGGCAGTAGGCAATTGCCTTCTCCGCAAGGAAGATCAGGATTCGGCGCTGCTCAAGGACTACAAAATGGAGTTCGCACTCGATTGACGAAAAATGGCATGAGTCGGGACATTGACGCCGAGCAAATCGTCGCGCGGATTCCCATGCATCGCCGAATCCTGTATGCGATGGTCGGCATCGCGCTGTCGGCGGTCATGCTGCTGTTTTTTGCCGAACTGGTTTGCCGACTGCTTCCGGTCAATCAGGGACTGCGCACCCAGCCAGTGAACGAAGCCAATCCGGTGTATCGGTTCGAGGCAAATCGAACCTCGACCTGGTCGCGCGGCTGGAATTTTTCCATCACCAACAAGGTCCATGTCAATAATGCAGGGTTTGTGAATGATCAGGACTATACAAGGGATGGCGCCCGTCCCTTGCTTGCCGTCGTCGGCGACAGCTACATCGAGGCCGGGATGGTGCCGTATCGGGAAACCGTTCAAGGACGCTTGGCCGAGGCGATGGGCTCAAACGGACGAGCCTACAGTTTTGCCGCTTCCGGTGCCGGCCTGACGCAGTATCTCGTCTGGGCGGCCCATGCGCGGGACGCCTACCGTCCCGACAGCTTCCTGTTCCTGAACATTGCCAACGACTTTGCCGAATCCCTTCATCATAGGGGTCGCAGCCCCGGATTTCACCGCTTCGCTCGCCTGGCGGACGGAAGCGCTGAGATTCGCCGCGATGACTATGAACCGACCTTGTTTCGCCGGCTTGCGCGCTATTCGGCACTGGCGATGTACCTGGTTCTCAACGCAAAGATAGAACAGCAGCTTAGTTTTAATCTGAAGGAGCTTGGAGCCGACAATCAACGTTGGGCATCGAACATCCCTTACGACGGAACCGCCGAGGAATACTCCGACTATGAGTGGGCGACGCGAACTTTTCTCGACCGCTTGCCGGAGGCGACAGGGGTCGCCCCGGGGCGCATCGTGATCGCGATCGACGGCATGCGAGAAGCCATCTACAACCCCGCGGAACAGGGTGCGCTGGCAAAGAGCGTCTGGGGACGGATGCGCACCTACATGGCTGCAGAGGCGCGCGCGCGCGGCTTCATCGTGATCGACATGCAGCCGGTATTCGAAGCGGCGTTCCGCTCTGACAGACGTCGATTTGAGTTTCCCACCGATACCCACTGGAACGGCCATGCGCATGGGCTGCTGGCAGGAGCGGTCATCGCGTCTGGCGTCTTGTCGCCGCAGATCACGGGATTGGGAGGGAAACCCATGGCGGCCGATGTGTCCATAGCTGCGAATTCGGCGGTTACGTCGGCTGAATTGCCGCGTTGATCGCTGGACACCCTGCCCGAAACCGGAGCGTGACTAGCCATATGATTTTGAGCAAACGCAAGCAGGCCATCCAGGCGAACTCCGATACCCTTGCCGATAGCCGGGACGCTTGGATCGAGAGGAACGGCTTTTATTACCGTGATGATCGCGCCTACATGCGATTCCTGGTACGGCCGGGCCAGCGTGTCCTCGAGCTTGGTTGCGGAACGGGAGAACTGCTGAATGCGCTCGAGCCAGCCTACGGAGTCGGTGTCGATCTCAGCG
>JALHNN010000026.1 GCA_022843505.1 Sulfuritalea sp. | reverse complement strand
ACATGTATGTCAGTGGCACGCCGACGGACTGCGTGCATCTCGCGGTGACCGGTCTCCTGGAGCAGCAGCCGGACATGGTGGTTTCCGGCATCAACCTGGGTGCCAACATGGGCGACGACACCATCTACTCGGGTACCGTCGCCGCAGCGACCGAAGGCTACCTGCTCGGCGTGCCCGCGATCGCGGTGTCGCTGGCGAGCTTCGCCGGCCGGCATTTCGCCACCGCGGGCCGGGTCGCGCGGGAGTTGGTGCAACGCTTCACGCGCCAGCCGTTTGCCGAGCCGGTGCTGCTCAACGTCAATGTGCCCGACGTGCCCTACGCCGAACTGCGCGGCATCCAGATCACGCGCCTGGGGCGGCGCCACAAGGCGGAACCCGCCGTCAAGTCGGTCAGCCCGCGCGGCGAGACGCTTTACTGGATCGGTCCCGCCGGTCCGGCGGCGGATGCCGGCGAAGGCACCGACTTCCATGCCGTGGAACACGGCTGGGTCTCGGTCACGCCCCTGCAGATCGATCTGACTCACGGTGCGCAGCTTGGGCTGGTGCGCACCTGGCTGGGCACCGGACCATGAGTTCGGCGACCCTCGCCGGGATCGGCATGACCTCGCAGCGCACCCGCGCACGCATGGTCGAGCGCCTGCGCGCGCAAGGCATTTCCGACGCCCGCGTGCTCCATGCCATCGGCGTGGTGCCGCGCCACGTCTTCCTCGAGCCGGCGCTGGCCCAGCGCGCCTACGACGATACGGCGCTGCCGCTGGGTTTCGGCCAGACCATCTCGCAGCCGTATGTCGTGGCGCGCATGATCGAGATCCTGATCGCGGGTCGCGAACTGGGAAAGACGCTGGAGATCGGCGCGGGTTGCGGCTACCAGGCCGCCATCCTCGGCGTGCTGTCAAAGCAGGTCTTCGCCGTCGAGCGGATCGCCCCGCTGCTGGCGCGGGCACGCGACAATCTGCGCCAGATAAAGCTGTCGCACGTGCGCCTCAAGCATGCCGATGGCAATCTCGGCCTGCCGGAGGCGGCGCCTTTCGACACGATCATTCTCGCCGCCGCCGCCGCTACCGTGCCACAGTCACTGCTGAACCAACTGGCGCCGGGCGGCCGGCTGGTGATGCCGCTGGGCAGTTCGGAGCAGGTGATCAGCCTCATCGAACGCGGCGAGAAGGCTTACACCGAAACGCGTTTCGATGCGGTGCGCTTCGTGCCGCTGCTGCCGGGGGTGGAATGATCACCCGGCGCCTGTTTGTCCTGGCCTGGCTATCCGCAGTCCTCGCCGGCTGCGCCAGTCATGGACCGGCGCCCGTGGAGGATCGCGGCCGTCCCGCCTCCGCCCCTGCCGCCGAATCCGTGCCGCCGCAAGCCGTGGCGGCCGGCGAAAAGACGGGTCACTACATCGTCAAGAAGGGCGATACGCTGTACAGCATCGCCCTCGATCACGGCCAGGACTACAAGGACCTCGCCGCCTGGAACAGCCTCGAAAACCCGAACCTGATCAAGATCGGCCAGCCATTGCGTGTGGTTCCGCCCGAGGGCGCGGCGCCGGTGGCGGTGGCGAAACCGGTGAGTTCAAGCGGGCCGGTCGAGATCCGCGGCGCGTCGGCGGCCGCTGGCGCGAACACCGAAACCTTCAAGCGCGAGCCCAAGGGCGGCAAGCAGTCCTGGTCGGAAGAAGCCTTGGCCAGGGTGCGCCAGGGGGAGACCGGGGCGCGGCCGGGTGAGGCCAAGCCTGCTGTCGCGGCAGAGAAGCCTGCGGAAAAGCCGACCGAGAAGCCGAGCGAGAAGTCGATCACCGCCGCGGAGGATGTCGACTGGATGTGGCCGGCGGGCGGCAAACTCCTGGCCACGTATTCCGAGGGCGGCAATAAAGGGCTGGACATTGCCGGCAAGACCGGCGACCCGGTATTCGCCGCCGCCGCCGGTGTGGTTTCCTATGCCGGTTCGGGCCTGCGCGGTTACGGCAACCTGGTGGTCCTGCGGCACAACGCCAACCTGCTGTCGGTGTATGCCCACAACAGCAAACTGCTGGTCAAGGAGAAGGACGCCGTGAGCAAGGGGCAGAAGATTGCCGAGATCGGCAGCAGCGACGCCGACAGTCCGCGCCTGCATTTCGAGATCCGCCGCCAGGGCAAGCCGGCCGATCCGCAGAAGTTCCTGCCGCCGCGCTGAGGCCATGAACGACGATCCCTTGGCCGACCACGGTGAAGAGGCCGACAGCGGAGCGGAGGCCCAGGACTCGGGATTCATCGAGGACATCACACAGGTCTACCTGCACGAGATCGGCGTGACCCCGCTGCTCACGGCGGCGGAGGAAGTGCGTCTTGCACGTGCCGCCCATGCCGGGGATTTCGCCGCACGCCAGCACATGATCGAGGCCAACCTGCGGCTGGTGGTGAGCATCGCCCGCCACTACCTGCATCGCGGCCTGCCGCTCGATGATCTGATCGAGGAAGGCAACCTCGGCCTGATCCATGCGCTGGAAAAATTCGATCCGGAACGCGGCTTCCGCTTTTCCACCTACGCCACCTGGTGGATACGTCAGAACATGGAGCGCGCGATCATGAACCAGTCACGCACGGTCCGCCTGCCGGTTTACGTGATCAAGGAACTCAATGTCGTCCTGCGCGCGATGCGCGAACTCGACCGCAGGCGCGGCGCGAACACCGCGTCCCCCGGCGCGATGCTCGACGACGTGGCGCGCCTGCTCGATCGTCCGGTGGAGGAGGTCCGCCGCCTGTTGATGCTCAACGAGCGATCTGCTTCGCTGGATTCGCCGCTCGACATCGATCCCGAGCTCTCGCTGGCGGATGCAATGGCCGACGAATCGATTGCCGATCCGGCGACCCAGATCGCGCAACACGAATCCGAGGCCATGGTTGCCGAGTGGGTTGCCCAGCTCACCGATCGTCAGCGCCTGGTGATCGAGCGGCGCTACGGCCTCGGCGGTCACGACGCGACCACGCTGGACCTGATCGCCAAAGACCTCGGCCTGACGCGCGAGCGGGTGCGGCAGATCCAGATGGAGGCGCTTTCCAAGTTGCGCAAGCGCATCGCGCAGGATGGCCTGACGCCCGAGTCGCTACTGTGAGTTGCGTAGCTCCGCGGCGAGATCCATCACTGCTGCGGCATAAAAGCTGCTTCGGTTGTAGCGCGTGATGACGAAGAAGTTGCCGTAGCCGACCCGGTACTCGGTGGCCGCATTCGGCGTTGCCAGGTCGATCAGGGCCGCCGGGCGATCGGGGAGATCCCTGCTCTGGCCGGAAATCGCCGTATCCCCGGCGCCGACTCTTGCAATCTGTAACCCGTTCTCGGACCACTGGTGTGGCGTTCGCCTGGGCCGGATGCCCTCGTCGATCAGGCCCTGCAGTCCGTCCCCGGCGACGCTGACCATGACGGCAATCGGCGCCTCCCTCTCCCAGCCGTGGCCGGCAAGGAAGTTGGCGACGCTGCCGATCGCATCGTCGACGCTGGCGGCGAGGTCGATGCGCCCGTCGCCATCGAAGTCGAGACCATAGCGGCGCAGTGACGAGGGCAGGAACTGCGGCAGACCCAGCGCCCCGGCGTAGGACCCGCGGTAGTCCAGCGGGCTGCGTTTTTCCTCCCGTGCCAGCAGCAGCAGTTCCTCGAGTTCGCGGCGGAACAAGGGCGCGCGCGGCGGATAGTCGAAGGCCAGCGTGGTCAGTGCAGCGAAGGTGCCGAAGCGGCCGGTATGTCTGCCATAGATGGTTTCGATGCCGATGATGGCGACGATGATTTCCTTCGGCACGCCGAAGCGTGCTTCGGCTTCGGCCAGCGGCCTGAGGTAGGCCTGAATGAAACGATGACCGGCGGCGATGCGTTTCGGCTCGACGAAGCGCGCGCGATAGGCCTGCCAGGAACGCACGCCGGGATCGCGTGGCGGCATGATGGCCTTGATCACGGCCGGCAGGTGGCGGGTCTGGCGGAAGAGGTCCGCCAGGGCGGCCCTGTCCATGCCATGGCGCTCGGTCATTTCGTCGATGAAGCGGGCGACGTCGGCGCGGGCGGCATAGTTCGCCGCCTGTGCTTCGACGAGGCCGCAAGTCGCCAGCAGGAGCAGCAGCCACCTCATGGACGAAAGTCGGCGACCTGCCGGCGCAGCCGTTCGAGGTCTTCGCGCCGCGGCGCGGGCGCATAGCGCAGGCGTGCGTACAGGGCGGCGATATCGCGTATCGCCGTCGCATGTGCAGGGGATGCCGCGGCGGCCCGCTCGGCGAAGGCGAGCGGGCCCTCCCAGTTGCGCCAGACGGTGCCGCGCGCGGCGAGCCGGCCGGTGAAGCGGCGCCATGCCGCGAACGCCGGATCGGTGCGACGCCGGTTGCGCAGCACCCAGGCCGTCAGGCCCAGCAGGACGAAACCGCAGAGGACGGCCAGGGCGGCGGTCATGCTGCGCCAGTCAGGTTCGCCGAAGCCCAGGCTGGAGAGGAAGTCGCGTTGCTTCTGCGGGTTGTAGCCGAGCACCCACTGGTTCCAGCCGTTGGTGACCGCATCGAGACGGTAGCGCAGCTCGCGCACCCAGGCTAGGTCGGTACGCGCGAGGAAGGGCAGCGCCTCGCCGGCGGGAACCGCAGCCGCCAGATTGGAATTGATGCGGCTGGGTGCCGAGATTGCCGTCGGATCGATGCGTACCCAGCCGCGCCCCGCGATCCAGGCCTCGGTCCAGGCGTGCGCGTCGTACTGCCGTACCTCCAGGTAACCGTCCACAGGGTTTACCTCCCCGCCCTGGTAGCCGGCCACCACGCGGGCCGGCACGCCCGCCGCGCGCAGCGCATAGACGAAGGCGGCGGCAAAATGTTCGCAGAATCCGCGCTTCGATTCGAAGAGGAACTCGTCGACCATGTCCGGTCCGAGCAGCGGCGGATTGAGCGTGTAGATCAGCAACTGTCGGTTGAAGAAGTCCTGGGCCGTGGCGAGGATGGCCGCGCCGTCATCGCCATGGCGGTTGCGCCACTCGGCGCCGAGAGCGCGGGTGCGCGGATTGCCGCCGCTAGGCAGCGCCAGCGATTCGCGCAGCATGGCGCGCGACTCATCGATGCCGGCTTGGCTCGCGGGATAAGCGCGTTGCGTATAGCGCAGGCGATTGCGCACGATCTGGCGCGAGATCGGCTGGTAATCACTGGTCAAGGCGCCATCCGGCGGTAGGCTGCCGGGCATCTCCAGGGCGAACAGCCAGAACTTGCCGTTGGGCTCGAGCGTCAGGTCGTAGTCGATCGGTTCGCCCTGGACGGCGTAGGGCAGCTCCGAGTAGGCGGCCAGGATCTGGCGGATCGACCAGGTGCGGCCGTCGAAGGCCGGCATCACCGGGCCACGCCAGTAGAGCTGGGATTGCGGCGGCACCTGTCCGGCAAACTGGACGCGAAAGGCGATGGCATCGGACTGCGAAAGTTGGGCAATCGAACCCGGCGACATGGTTTCCGAAATTCCCGACGTCGCCGTGTAGCGATCCTGCGGCAGGCCCCACAATGGCCCCTGGACGCGGGGAAAGAGGATGAACAACAGCAGCATGAAGGGCATCGCCTGGGCCAGCATCAAAGCCGCCCGTCGCAACTGCAGCAGCGGTGCCGGGCGATCGTCGCTGGCGGCGAGCATGGTTGCCGTGGTGATCAGCACCGTGAGGCAGGACAGCAGGGCGGTCGGGATGGTCTGGGTGAAGAGGAACTGTCCAAGCACCAGGAAGTAGCAGAGCAGGGCCGTGACGATCGCGTCGCGCGCGGCCCGCAGTTCCAGCAGTTTGAGGGCAAGGAACACCACCAGCAGGGCGATGCCGGGGGTGCGGCCGACGATGCTGCGATACTGCATGACGACGCCGGCGGTGCCGGCAATGACCAGGAGCACCAGCAGCCATCGCGGCGGCAGATGCCACTGGCGCCAGGTCAGGGCCGCCCGCCAGGCAAAGGCGGCGGCTGCTGCTGCTGCCAGCCAGACCGGAACCTGCTGGACCAGGGGCAGCGCGGCGGCCAGCGCTCCGGCGAGCAGCCACCAGGCCTGGCGCGTGCTGACGGGGCGATTAACGCGTGACATGCGGAAAAAGCGCCAGGGCGCGCAGGCCTGCCGCCAGGTGGCTGGCGCCATTGTCCGGTGCCAGGCGCAGCCCGGGGATGCTCAGGCCCCAGGAATGCCCGGCAGCCTCCGCTTCGAGCATCCAGCGCGCAAGGATGGCCAAACGGCCCTCGGCGTCGCCGGACTCGGGCAGCGCATCCCAGTCGAGCCAGACCTGGTGCGCGGCAGCGCCCGAGAACAGCTTGGTCAGCAGCGGGCCCTCGTGCTGGCGTGCCACGGTTTTCCAGGCCACATGGCGCGGCGAGTCCGCCGGCTGATGGTCGCGCATGCCGGCGAAATCGTCGGCGCCGCGTCCGTCGCGCGAGGTTCCGCGCGCGCTGTCGCCGCTCCAGGGCAGGGGAGGGGCCTTGGCAGCGGGCGCCGGGTAGACCAGGCAATTGAGATCGGGCACCACGTAACTCCATGCCCGCACCAGGCCAAGGGGCCAGGTGGTCTCGATGGTGATGCGCGGCACCCGCAGCCAGCCGCGCCGGACGGCCGGGACGGGCAGGAGCGCGATCGTGCTGGCCTGGGGGCCGACGTCGACTTCGATTGGATCCCCGTCGCCGATATAAACGCGCAGGCTGGTGCGCCCGTCGCCACGACGATTCTCAAGGACCAGCGCGAACTGCGCCGTACCGCCGGCGAACACCGGATCGCAGCGACCCGGGCTGATCTCGAGCAAGGCGAGGTTGCGGAAGGTGTGCAGTATGGTGACTACGCCCAGTCCGGCAAGCAGGAACACCAGGGCATGGCCCAGGCTCAGGTTGTAGTTCATGGCGCCGAGCAGAATGACGATCAGCGCGGTACCGTAGCTCAATCCGGCCGGCGTCGGCAGGACATAGACGCGGCGCTGGGTCAGGACGATGGGTGAGGGCTCGGGCGGCTTCACTGGCACGGCCCAGCGCATGAAGGCCTCGTTGATGCGGTGGCGCAGCGTCGCCAGCATGGTCAGGGCAGCGGCACGGCCTCGATCAGCGCGGCGGCGACCGCCTCGGGGTCGCTGCGGGCGACGTCATCGACCGGGCGCAGGCGGTGCGCGATGACGCCCGGCAGCACGGCCTGCACGTCCTCGGGCATGACATGGTCGCGACCGTCCAGCATCGCCCAGGCGCGCGCTACCGCAAGCAGGGCCAGGCAGGCGCGCGGCGACAGGCCCGCCTGCCAGCGCGGCGCCGTACGCGTGTGTGCGGCAAGCGCCTGGACGTAGTCGATCAGGGCCGGCGCCGCATGGATGGAGCGCACCGCCTGTTGCAGCTCGACCAGACGTGGCGCCGCAATTCGGGCAGCGAGTTCCGCCACCATCTTCTGCCGGTCGGCACCGGCGAGGAGCTCCCGCTCGGCGGCCGGATCCGGATAGCCGAGTTCGATCTTCAGCAGGAAGCGGTCGAGTTGTGATTCCGGCAATGGAAAGGTGCCGATCTGGTGGGCCGGGTTCTGCGTGGCGATGACAAAGAAGGGGTCCGGCAGCGGACGGGTCTTGCCCTCGGCGGTGACTTGGCGCTCCTCCATGGCTTCGAGCAGGGCGCTCTGGGCCTTGGGCGTGGCGCGGTTGATCTCGTCGGCGAGCACGACCTGGGTGAAGATCGGCCCCGGGTGGAAGTGGAAGGCGCCGCTGCCGCGGTCGAAGATCGAAACCCCCAGAATGTCGGCGGGCAGCATGTCGCTGGTGAACTGTATGCGCTGGAACTCAAGGCCCAGCACCTTGGACAGGACATGGGCCAGCGTGGTCTTGCCGACGCCGGGCAAATCCTCGATCAGCAGGTGGCCGCGCGCCAGGAGGCAGGCCAGGGCAAGCCGGATCGGCCTTTCCTTGCCGAGGATGATGCGGTTGATATCGGCGAGTACGGCATCGAGTTCGGGGAGTCGCATGGGGTCGGGGTTTTGCGCTGACTTTGTTGGATAATAGGCCTTTCGCCCCATTGTAAGACATCGAGCAAGACCTCCGTCATGACGATTACCGCCTTCATTACCCATCGCGACTGCTGGCAGCACGACATGGGTGCACATCATCCCGAATGTCCGGATCGATTGGGTGCGATCAGCGACCGCCTGATTGCCTCCGGACTCGACGTCTATCTGCAATTCCACGATGCACCGCTGGCAGATGAAGCGCAATTGCTGCGCGTGCATCCGCGTGAGTACATCGAGCACGTCAAGAACAGCAGCCCGGCGCACGGCATCGTGCACCTCGATCCGGACACCGCGATGTCGCCCGGCACCCTGCAGGCGGCGCTGCGTTCGGCCGGCGCGGGTTGTCACGCCACCGATCTGGTGATGCGCGGCGAGGCGCAGACCGCGTTTTGCGCCATCCGTCCGCCTGGTCATCATGCGGAACGTGCGCGCGCGATGGGCTTCTGCTTTTTCAACAACGTTGCGGTCGCCGCGCGCCATGCGCTCGAGGCCTGGGGCCTGTCGCGGGTCGCGATCATCGATTTCGACGTGCATCACGGCAATGGCACGGAGGAGATCTTTGCCGGCGACGAGCGCGTACTGATGGCGGGAATATTCCAGCACCCCTTCTATCCCTACTGCGGGACAGAAAATCCCGCGCCCAACATGTGCAACGTTCCGCTGCCGGCGGGAACCCGCGGCGAGGATTTTCGGGCCGTTGTCGCCGACATCTGGATGCCGCGGCTGCGCGAGTTCAAGCCGGAGATGATCCTGATTTCGGCCGGCTTCGATGCCCATTATGAAGATGACATGGCCTCTCTGGGCCTCGTCGAATCGGACTACGCCTGGGTTACCCAGCAACTCAAACAGGTCGCCAACGAATACGCCAAGGGACGCGTGGTCTCCCTGCTCGAGGGCGGCTACGTGCTTTCGGCGCTGGCCCGCAGCGTGGTCACGCACATCAAGGTGCTGGCGGATTTGTAAGCGGGCATTGCCGGCGGCGTCGGCCCCCGGCGATCGGTTAAAATCGCCCCTTTCCGTCGGCAAGCGAGTCGGCGGGGCAAGACTCGGGATATTTTCATGAAGACCATACAGGGTTCCATTCCTGCGATCATCACGCCCATGCACGATGACGGCTCGCTTGACCTACCCGGCTTCGAGCGACTGCTCGACTGGCACATCGCCGAAGGTAGCGATGCCGTGGTCGTGGTTGGCACGACAGGGGAGTCGCCCACCGTCGATGTCGAGGAGCATTGTGCGCTGATCGAGACGGCGGTGCGTCGCGTCGCCGGTCGCATTCCGGTGATTGCCGGCACCGGGGCCAACTCGACCCGCGAGGCCATCGAACTCGCCCGGTTCGCCCGCAAGGCAGGTGCCGACGCCCATCTGTCGGTGGTTCCCTATTACAACAAGCCCACGCAGGAAGGCCTGTACCTGCATTTCAGGGCCATCGCCGAAGCGGTAGAACTGCCCCTGATCCTCTACAACGTTCCCGGCCGGACCGTCGCCGACCTTGGCAACGAGACCATCCTGCGTCTGGCGCAGGTCTCGGGCATCGTCGGTATCAAGGATGCAACCGGCAACATCGAACGCGGCGCCGATCTGCTCAAGCGCGCTCCGACCCGGTTCAACGTGTATAGCGGCGACGACGCGACGGCCATCGCCCTGATGTTGCTCGGGGGCAGGGGGTCGATTTCGGTCACCGCCAATGTTGCGCCGCGCCTGATGCACCAGATGTGCGCGGCGGCCATTGCCGGCGACGCCTCCCTGGCGCGGGAACTAAACCAACGTCTGCTCGGTCTGCACCGAAACCTGTTCCTAGAAGCCAATCCGATCCCGGTCAAGTGGGCCGTGAAGATGATGGGCCTCGTCGAGGGCGGGATTCGCTTGCCGATGACCCAGTTTTCTGCTGAATGCCATGATCGCCTGCGCCTCGCCATGCGCGAGGCCGGCATTGCCGTTTGACCGGGTAGACACCCTGATGAAAAAGCATTACCTGCGCCTGAGCGCTTCGGCCCTGCTGCTGGGCATGCTGGCCGGCTGCGGCGGCAGCATCCTGCCGGAGTCGAAGAAAATCGAATACAAGTCGGCAGGCAAACTGCCGCCGCTCGAGATCCCGCCGGACCTGACGCAACAGAGCCGCGACGAGCGTTATACCGTGCCGGACGTGGGTACCAGCCGCGGTACGGCGACTTTTTCGGCATATTCCAGCGAGCGGGCGGGGCAGGCGCGCA
This sequence comes from Sulfuritalea sp., assembly GCA_022843505.1. Lineage (GTDB taxonomy): Bacteria > Pseudomonadota > Gammaproteobacteria > Burkholderiales > Rhodocyclaceae > Sulfuritalea. Next base: position 3,258 of record JALHNN010000026.1, on the reverse strand, counting down.
CCAGCACGGCTCAGGATCTGCTGCCGCAGGTCGACAAGATGCGCATCGAGCGCTCCGGCACCCAGCGCTGGCTGGTAGTTGCTGGTACGCCGGAGAATCTTTGGCCCGGGGTCAAAGAGTTCTGGCAGGAACTGGGATTTCTGATCAATGTAGAGCTACCCGAAGCCGGCATCATGGAGACCGATTGGGCCGAGAATCGCGCCAAGTTGCCGCAGGACATCCTGCGCGGCACCATCGGCAAGGTTTTCGACAGCCTTTATTCCACGGCCGAACGGGACAAGTTCCGCACCCGCTTGGAGAAAGGGCCGGAACCCGGAACCATGGAGATCTACATCAGCCATCGCGGCATGTACGAGGTCTATACCAACGAAGGCAAGAGCGACACTCGCTGGCAGCCGCGGCCCGCGGATCCGGAACTCGAAGCCGAAATGCTGCGTCGCCTGATGGTGAGGCTCGGGGTCGAGGAAGTCCGGGCAAAGAACATGGTCGCCGCCGAGCAACGGCAGGAGAGGGCCAAGTTGTCGCGCGCCGCGGACGGTGCTGGGGCCGTGCTGCTCGAAGAGGCCTTCGACCGCGCATGGCGCCGCGTTGGCTTGGCCCTCGACCGGGTCGGATTCACCGTCGAGGATCGCGACCGGGCGCAGGGCCTTTATTTCGTGCGCTACGTCGATCCCGAGATCGACAGCAAGAAGAATGACGATGGCAAGGGATTCCTCTCCAAACTGGCCTTCTGGCGCGGCAGTTCGGCGGACAAGCCGAGCCAGGCGCAATACCGCATCCACCTCAAGGCCACAGGTGAAACCACCCGTGTCGAGGTGCTGACGCGCGAGGGCGGCATCGATCGCTCCGATACCTCGAAGCGGATTCTCGGGCTGCTCCACGAACAGCTGAAATAGGCGGCGGGAATGCGTTTCGCCTCGCTCGGCAGCGGTAGCCGGGGCAATTCACTGCTGGTGGAAGTCGGCGCTACGCGGATCTTGATCGATGCCGGCTTCGGGCCGCGCGAAACCGAGAGGCGCCTGGCGCGCCTGGGCATCGCGGTCGCCGGAATCAATGCCATCCTGATCACCCACGAGCATGCCGACCACATAGGGGGTGCGCTGGCATGCGCCAGGCGTTTTTCCTGGCGGATGCTGACGACTGCTGGCACACGCAACGCCTGGCGCAATGGCGAGGCCGAGAGTAGGTTCGAAATCATCGACAGTCATCGCGCGTTCGCCCTGGGGGATATTTCGGTCGAGCCGTTTCCCGTGCCGCACGACGCTCGCGAGCCCGTGCAGTTCGTGCTCGGCGACGGTGCCAGGCGCCTTGGTGTGCTGACGGATGCCGGCCATGTGACGCCCCACATGATTGCCATGCTCGACGGTTGTGATGCCATCGTGCTCGAGTGCAACCACGATCTTGAGCTACTGGACAGCGGCAGCTATCCGCCGGCCCTGAAACGGAGAATCGCCGGCTGGCATGGCCATCTCGACAACGATGCCGCCGGCAGCCTGCTTTCGCGGATCGACAGGACGCGCTTGCGGCATGTGATTGCTGCACACCTTTCCGAGCAGAACAACACTCCGGAACGTGCCCGAACAGCGCTTTGCCGCCCACTTGGCTGCGAGGCGCAGTGGGTCGGCGTGGCGACGCAGGACGAGGGATTCGGCTGGCGGGAAATCTAGCTGGCGAGATTGCTGCGGGCGCCGTGCTCGACAAAATTGGAGTTGCCACCGGGCTGGCGCATGACCGCCGCCGGCTACCTCTCGCCAATGCAGGATCTGCTGGTCCGATCGCTTTCGCAGGATTCAAATCGATTCATCATTGACCGTGCAAGTTCATTTTTCGGGTCCTCTGCCAGGACTGATGCCACGACGCTGCGGGCGACGACCAACTGGCCTTTGCGCCACAAAGCCCACCCGTATTGCAGCCGCATGCCATGATGGAGTGGTTCGATTGCGGCGGCTCGGCGATATGAATCAAGCGCCGCATCGAGGTTTCCCTTGCTGTCATTTGCCAGCGCCAAGCCATACCAGGCCTCGGCGCTCCGCGGTTCCAGCGACACCCATTTTTCATGGAATGCAGCGCTCTGTTCGAAGTCGCCCTCGGCGTTCAGTACGCGGCTGTACTGCCGCAGGGCATCTGCTGCAGCCGGACTATTCCGTAATGCGGCCGCGGCGTAGCGTCGCGCCTCGACAAGATTTCCGGCTGACAGCATGGCGGCCGACAAGCGCACCTTGATGAAGGTAGATGGTTCGGAGCCGCCCGCCGCGCGAAGGTAATGTTCCGCTGCGGCGGCCGGGTTGCTGCGGCGCATTTCCAGGTCGCCAAGCGCTATTGGAAGCATATGGGCTGCAGCATCCGGTCCGCAGACTTGCATGCCCCGGGAAAGAATCTTCGAGGCCTCCTGAAGCTTCTCCTCCTGCATGCGTGTTCTGGCCAGCAGCGCGTAGGGCAGGCAGCTATTCGGGCTAGTGTTGATGCCATGACTGTAGAGCGTTGCATTGTCCTTCCATTGAGCCGCGTACCTCAAGGTTTTCCATGTCCAGCCCAAAATGAACACCGCCAGCAACCCGAGGGAAACCGCCCGTCGGATGCGAGATGGTTGCTGCCACCACAGCCATCCGAGCATGACAAGCAATCCAAGTATCGGAAGATACATGTACCGATCGGCACGGGACTGCATCCCCACCTGAATCAGTCCGATGGTTGGAACGAGCGTAATGACCCACCAGGCCAAACCCATGGCAATGAACGGTTGCGAGGCAATTCGCAGGCTTGCATAGATCCCGATGGCGACAAAAATGCCCAGAGCCGCCAAGACCTCCACAAGTATCGATTCATTTCGCAGAGGATAGAAGAACGTCAAATCCACGGGCAGTATCGTTTGCCGGAAGTACGCTCCGTACGACGCGATAGCGTTTGCCAGGCGCGCCTCGACTGGCCATGCCGCAAACTCCGTTACGGCTTGCGCGGCGCCCTGGGCGACTACGGTCACCCAGGCAGAAGCGAACACCATGATAATGACCGGGGCCTTTTCCACCATCAGCGACAGGCTCGCCCGCAGGCTGCGGCTGTTCCAGCGGCGGAGAGGCCAAATATCGAGGAGCAGCATGGTTATCGGCAGCGACACCGCCATAGGCTTCGCCATCAGCGCCAAGGCGGAAAGGAACAACATGAATAGCAGCGATCCGGTATTCCGTGACTCTGCCCAGGAGACATAGACGTTAAGTGCGAGCAACCAGAAGAACGCGCAGAGCAAGTCCTTTCTCTCCG